>JBGVIN010000098.1:0-2851 GCA_045123255.1 Eubacteriales bacterium | reverse complement strand
CAAGCTGCGGCAAGATACCACGGCGCAAGAGTTGAATGAATATATTTACTGTTCAAGGCGCAAAATAAAATCTTCATTATATTCTCCTTCGTTCGTCATCAATCAACTAATTTTAACAAAATTCGTTCATTTTGTCAACCATATACAAAAAACGGAAATAAAGATTTAATATTTTATTTATATTATTCTATTGACAAATCGGGCTCCTTGTGCTAAAATACCTTTGTGTGATTTTTTTATAAGGAGTGATATTTTGTACAGCTTTATTGATATACATAATCACTCTTTGTATAATGTCGATGACGGTGCGTCAAGCTTTGAAGCGATGAAATCAATGATTGATATTGCTTATTCTGACAATATTAAGATGGTTTGCTTCACTCCGCACTTCAAAATTTACAGGTTTTCCGACGACGAGGATATCAGCTTATATAATTCTCTTTTGAAATCTCGCTTTGACGAGGCAACGGAGTATGCAAAGGAAAAATATCCCGATATGAACCTCATTCTTGCCTGTGAAATTATGTATCATAACGATATTTTCGACTCTTTGAGTAATGGCAAATGCTCAACTCTTGGCAACTGCCGTTACGTCTTAGTTGAATTTCAACCACACGTTAGTAAGCATGAGCTCCTCACCGCGCTTTCAAATATATCAAGGAAAGGATATCGACCGATTCTTGCACATTTTGAAAGGTACAACTGTATAGCAAATGATTTTTCATTGATTAAGGAAGCAAAGGACTCTGGCGCGCTTATTCAAATCAACGCACGCTCGATTGTGAAATTCAAATTTGGAAAATCCTCATCGCTTGCAAAAAAAGCATTAAAAAAGCACTTAATTGATATCGTTGCAACCGATGCCCATGACAGTAAGCACATAACTCCGATACTGTCCACGGCTCACGACAAGGTTGTAAAAAAATACGGTGCCGAGTATGCAAAACGAATTTTTCACGACGTTCAAGAGTCAATTTTGAATATCGAGAAAAACGTTTAACTACCATTAGAATCGCTATAATGCGTTTAGATAACTTTAGTAGATTAAGACAAACACTAATTTAAGGAGCATAAAATGGACACAAAAAACGAACAGCAAGTCAAAAGAAAAAAGGTATTTAAGGACATTGACGTAAGAGACGTTTTACAATATTTCATTGCAAAATCTTGGATAGTTGTAATAGTTGTAGCAGTTTGCTTAGTTGCGGCTATTCTCTACACCGCGTTTATTGTACCTACCTACCAATCAACCTCAAGCATGCTTATCATCACAGATGAAGGCTCAACAACTCAGGACTTTAGCGCAGGTCAACAAATTATTAACAACACCCCTGAGGTAATTAAAGGTAACGTTTTCTGTGAAAAGGTTGCAAAAATGCTTCTTAATAATCAAGAAGACAACGGAAACGACGAAATTGATACCTACAAGGAGCTTTTAAGATCCAACCCAACTCTTCTTAAAGAGCTTGGCGGACAGGAGGCACTTGACTATTCTATCAGCAAATACACAGATGGCAAGTCAATAACTCCAAAGTTTATTCAAAGCTCTCTTTCAATTTCAACGTCAACAAACGCAAAGAATACGTTTACAGTTACCGCAACAACAACTAACAAATATCTTTCTTGCATTATTTCAAATGCTGTTACAACTCTTTACGAGGACTACGTAAAAACAGAAATCGTACCTAAGGGAACAAATATCAGCACTGATATATTCAAGAGCGGTACAACCCAAGACGATCCGTCAAACAAGAACTTCCCTAAAAACGTTGCAATTGCAGTTGCAATCGGTTTCGTTGTTACTTGTGCGGTATTGTTCTTGATATTCTTCTTTGACGATAAGATTAAGACTCCTGACGATATCGAAAAGCATCTTGAAATTAACATCTTGGGTGCTATTCCAGACTTTGAAGAAAGGTAAGAACGACGATGAATATTACTAAATTTAATGAATCTAAGCAGGACTATTCAGTTCGTGAAGCGTTTAAGGCGCTTCGTACCAACCTTCTCTTCTGCGGTAGTGAATATAAGACAATCGTTATAACGAGCTGCATTAAAAACGAAGGTAAAAGTACAATTTCAATCGAGCTTGCAAAATCCCTTTCTCTTGCTGAAAAGAAGGTTTTGCTTATTGACGCCGACTTGAGAAAGTCAATCTATACGTCAAAATACACAATCAACGAAAATGCTGTTACAGGTTTAAGTGAGCATCTTTCGGGACAAACCGAATACGATAACGTTCTTTATAAGACACAGTACGAAAATCTTGATTTGATTTTTGCAGGTGCTGTTCCACCGAACCCCGTAGAGCTTCTCAGCTCAAAGAAATTTGAAGCACTTGTTAGAGAAAAGCGCGAGGAATACGATTACGTTATTATCGACGCTGCTCCTCTCGGTGCCGTTATCGACGCTGCCGCTATTGCAGCATTTTGCGACGGTGCAATTATGATCATTTCTGCCAACGAAATTCATTGCAGAATGGCTCAAGACGTAAAGGATCAGCTTGAACGAAGCGACTGCAAGGTACTTGGTGCAATCCTCAACAAGATTCCGCTTAAAGCAGGCTCATACTACAACAACTACTATAAGAAGTATTACGGAAAATACAAGAAGGGCTATTCAACCTATGGCTACGGTCACTACGGCGCTTACGGTTATGCTTCTTCTGACAGCAAAAAGAAAAAGAAAAAAACTCAAGAAAAGTAATTCTTTTAAGGAATTCGGAACTCAAATTCCGAATTCCTTTTTTGGTTAATATATTAAAAGGAGGGAAATATGACTGTTGCAAATACAAAAAGCTCTAAATTCAAGAGCGTGATTTTGGCTTTACGCAATTTTTTTAACGGCAAAA
>JBGVIN010000097.1:0-25884 GCA_045123255.1 Eubacteriales bacterium | reverse complement strand
TACCGTTCTCATCATCGGAGCAGGCCCCACGGGAATATGCACACTCCTTTGCGTGATGCTGAAGAATCCTAAGCGAATCATCGTGTGCGAGAAGGACGAGAACCGCATTAAGTTTGTCAATGAGCACTATCCCGATGTGCTGACGGTAACGCCCGAAGAATGCCTCGATTTTGTTCGTAAGAACAGCGATCACGGCGGTGCAGACGTGGTGCTTGAGGTGGCAGGAGCAGGGAACACCTTTGAGCTTGCATGGCAGTGCGCTCGTTCGAATGCGATTGTGACGATTGTGGCGCTTTACGATAAGGCGCAGGCTCTGCCTCTGCCGGATATGTACGGCAAAAATCTGACCTTCAAGACCGGTGGCGTTGATGGTTGCGACTGTGAAGAAACGCTGAAGCTCATTGCCGAGGGCAAGCTTGATACCGAGCCGCTGATCACGCACACCTATCCACTCTCACAGATCGACGAGGCGTATGAGCTGTTTGAAAACAAACGCGATGGAGTTATTAAGGTTGCTATTGAACCGTAAGGAGATGATTATTTGACTACTATAGAAAATGTTTTTCCGATAAGCGGAGAAGTGAATCAGATAGCTGAGCAAAGTGAAACGCATATTCCGTCCAAAGTGCAGGCAGACACTTTGTTTACTTTTACTTCTGAACCGGAATTCTTAATTGAATATATTAAATTGAAAATGATTGCACCTAGATATTGCGAAGAAGATGTTGAATATTTAAGCATCCCTGGAATAAAGAAAATGGCGTATCCAATGAAGTGCTTTTGTGATATCAACTTACATAAAATTGATGAGCATTTATCGTGGTACGGATACTATGGACTTGCTTTTTCAAAAGAGTGGGGAATGAAAAATGGGATTCAACCCATACAGTATATTAATCCTTCGTCTGAATTAAGAAAAGATTTTTCGGTTGCTTTTTCTGCAGCACTAAAAATAAAAGTGGATACACAAAGTGAAGAACACAAATTAATGAAGAGCTTTTTGCTTCACGAAATAATGTACTACAAACCATATTCAGGCTTGATGCGTAGCCGAACCGATAAAGATAAAGTAGAAGAAAAATGCTTTACAGATGAATGCGAGTGGAGATACATTCCGGATGTCACGGTAAAGGGATATCAGCAAGTATTTTACGATGATCAGATATTTAATGCAGGTGTCTTGGCTAAAATGAGCAATTCCATGTCGGGCATTCCTGAAATTTCGTTGAAATTTTCATATGCTGACTTGAAATATATTATCATCAAAAATGCAGAGGATTTTCAAAAATTAACTAATGCTATCCAAAGCTGGAATTTAACTAGAGAAGAAGAATATGAACTAGTATCAAAAATAATAGTTTGGGAAAAATCGAGGGGAGATTTCTAATGTTTGTAGATTTTGATAAAACATTTAATAGCAAACCACAAACGGATGCAGAACTTCCGGACGCGTTTGTTTCCTATTTAAGCCAAGGGCTTCCCAAAGGATTAAAATATATATCAAATGGAAGTGAATTATGTATCGCTATCAGTGAAGGCGATTCTATGAATGTTGGAGGATTTATTTACGAACCGGCAGCAGAAGTAAAGGCAGTTTTGGGTGACACTTTTACTCAGGCAGATGTAGCTGCGTATTACTATAATATGCAGCAACCAATTCCTGTTAGGTTAAAAGAGGAAGGTCACATCCTGTTGAATGGCGAGCTTTTTCCCATTGATCAAATGGCATATAATCCATATCATCCAATAAAATATGTTTCAGGTTCATTCAGGGTTTTTCCTCATCCGTTTCCTCCGCCATTCACATTGAAAATTGGAAACAAAAAGTATGAGCGAGAGTTGACAATGTCTAGGGTGCCACATCCGAGTGTGAACATTGCGGCGTATGAGTCAAAAGGTGATGAGGCTTTGTGCTTGAAATGCTACTTTGATGAAACAAACGGGAAAATGTCTTTAAATTTAACATTCAACTTAACTAGAGCAAGAAAAATTCGAGACATTGTTGAAAGTACGGCGATATATAATTCTTATCTTGATGGAGATGCGATGTTTGCAGGACACAAACTAGAAATCGCTTCTCTCGATCCGAGTGCGCAAAAATTCGACCCCAATAGCATAATGTTTTGGGAAAAAGTTTTGAAAATTGAAGAAATCCTCGAAGTAGAATTTGAGCCACCGAAAGAAGACATTGATTATGAAACAATGTATCTGGTTGAACAGTTGTATCAAAATTTAGCGCATCAAAATCCTATTAGAAGAAATCAAAAAATTGGATCTGTTGATAGTGAATGGACAACAGAAAAAGAAACACTTGCCCAAGAAATGAAGGGAAAGGGCATCTATTTTGAATTTGAGGCAATAGTAGATATTGAATTGTTTGATGTTGAATTATCACTGCCGGCGTTGGTAGGAATATTTAATGCAATCGTTAGCGGAGCTACCAGAGAGGGAGATAAATACAAAATCTGTTTAGAAGACGAAAGTGAAGATAAACCTAGATACATTTCTGAATTGTGTTTTAAGTCAGACAGAGAAATGGCAGAGTATAGGAAACGTGATCACAATGAAATAATTACTGCTTTTCACGATGCTAAAAAAGCATCAGAGTATCAATGATCAATTTGTACCTTTGCATAAAAACAAAGGCGCAATTTTACACTTTTTATAGCAAATAAAAGTGCAAAAATCTCCGCAAGTGGTCAAACATGTGGTCAAAAGCGAAAAATGGGCTTGTTCAACCCTCAAATCAGGGAAGGACTAGCCCATTGATTATATTGCGAAAACGTGAGATTTTAAGAGATTAAGCGAGGAAATAAAAGAAAATCGGAGGTTCGGTTGAACCTCCGATTTTGGTCTGAGTGACAAGACTTGAACTTGCGGCCTCTACCACCCCAACGGCAAGCTTGAACTTGCACAGCTATTGCTAAAATATAGCCGTAATACAAGTAATATGTGGCTTACTTTTACTTTAATCACAGTGGTGTCTAGCTTCATGCTTGAGGCATATTACGCGAAAACGTTCTGCGTTTAACCCTTCACTTTTATTACATTTTTCTTGAATTATTTTATTGATTATGTTATTATTTTATTAAAGAATGGATTTAAGAGGTGCGATATGTCAAATAAAATTGATCCGAATGGAGCAATCAAAATAGAACAAGCCGGATTGTTTTACAACGTGAGAGGAAACGACGCGTTGTTATTAAACAAATATTTGGGATATAAGCTCTATGGCGTAAATCAAATAAAAGCGGGCTTTGGTGTTAAAAATCGTGCGACAACACTGAAAAAGCTTGATGCTCTTAGCATGAATTATGATTTGTTCGATCAACAAAAAAATATTGTTATTTCAAAAAAATTTGAAAATAATATGTATGAAATTATTGATGATAACTATCCTGATGATGGCGTTGAGGTGGAAGAAACAACAGTACAGGTGACGCCGATATATCAAAAGCTGTCCGTTAAAGAAAAACTTACAAGGTACATAGATATTCTTAATGGACTTTCCGAAGGAATCAATATTTTAACGGGAGAAATTGTTGAAAATCTTGATGAAGAGGTAAGGCAATACCTTTACGAAATGTCTAATTTTTTCGCTGATAAATTAGAAAGAAGAGAAAAATTGGAAGAGCAATATCCGCAGCAAGGCAAAAGATGGACACCCGAGGAGGATTCAAGGTTAATAGAAGAATTTGAAAAAGGGGAACCTGTCAATGAGCTTTGCAAAATTTTTCAAAGAACGCACGGCTCTATAAAATCGCGACTGTTGAAATTTGGAATAATAAATTTCGGTGAAGAAAACACCCAGTCTAAAGCAGATAACGCCTTGATTGATAAGAGTGACTCCTTCAAAAATGAAACAAGTGCAGTAACAAAAAGCGGAGATGATGAAGTCGTTGAAAAAGAGCAAATAGAAATAAATTGTGAAAAGCTTCAAAAACAGCTTGATTTGATACCGAATTCGTCCTTCGTAGAGGTGTTGAAAAATGGGAAATGGGAAAAAGCGCTATTTTTGAATTTTGAAAAGAAGGATAATGGAATTGTCACATGGGTTCAGATGAATGATAAGAAGAGCTTTTATAAATATCCGAGTAATTTTCTTTCGTTTGACGTAAAGGAAAATATTAAGTACACATGCCACGACTGCTTGCACTGTGGCGACAACGGTTGCTTTCCTAAACCCGAAATATGCCCTGATTTTATGTTAAGGTCTAATTTCTATGATAATTCAAAATATTGGCCGAATGAAGGCGACGCGTCGTATTTAAGACGGAAATATGGCAGAAAATAATAATCAAAAAAGCATTTTCGTGTTCGCGAAAATGCTTTTCGTTATATTTAGAAGCGGCGTAATTGCCCTTATACCCCGTAGCTTCCGCTTAGGGGGTCCTTGAAAATGCCAAGCTCGGGTGGGAAAAAGGTGAACACGGCGAACAGGGCGGCGATTGCTATGAGAGTGGCGATGGCGAGCTGGGGCTTTTTGCAGACAATTTCGTTTTTGTAAAGCAGGCGTGCCTCGTAGACGTATGCAACAGCGGCGGAAATAAAGAAAATTGCAATATTCAGCCAGTCGGGGGACTTGCCGATTACTCCGTTGTAGGTATAAAACAAAACGGGAATAAGGGAAAAAGCGCAAAAAATTCCGCGCAGCTTTATGCACCAAAAATTCCTTTGCCCCTTAAAGAAAAAGCTTTGTAAAACATCAAAAGCAAGCATGGGCCAAAACATTAGCTTCATGTGCTCCCACGTCGATTCGTTCACGCCCGAAAACGGCGCAATCCATATTGCCTCGCCGAGCCATTCGTATAAAAAATGTAAAATAGTACCGCCCGCCGCCGTCACCGCGAAGCCCCATAGCTCCCAAAGCTTGATTTTTTCTTTCATTTCGCACCTCAAAATATCTATTTGAATAAATTTTATTCGAATTTCGGAAAAAATATACCCAAAAGCAAATCTTGTTGATTTGAATGGTTGAAAGATGGCTAAAAATATGATATAATTTGAAAATGAAAAGGAGGGCTCAATATGTGGATTTTAGCAGCAGTGCTGTCATCGTTTTTTGCAGGTCTTACGTCTATTTTAGCAAAATGCGGCATAAAAAAGACGGACTCAGACCTTGCAACCGCACTTCGCACTATTGTGGTTTTGCTATTTTCTTGGTTGATGGTTTTTATCGTCGGCTCGCAAGCGACAATATTTGATATCAGTTATAAATCTTTAATATTTTTAATTCTTTCGGGACTTGCCACGGGCGCATCCTGGATTTGCTATTTCAAAGCGCTGTCAATGGGCAATATAAATAAGGTCGTTCCCATAGATAAATCAAGCACTATACTTACAGTTCTTTTGGCGATAGTTTGCTTTGGCGAAACATCAAATTTGATTATTAAGCTTATTGCCACCGTGATTTTGGGTGTCGGTATTTTCTTAATGGTAGAAAAGAAAAAAACCGAGGACAAAAAGGAAAAGCGAGCTTGGCTGATATACGCATTTCTCTCCGCCGTCTTTGCCGCCCTTACCTCAATTCTTGCAAAGGTAGGCATTGAGGGCGTTGAATCAAACCTCGGCACGGCAATTCGCACAGGCGTTGTGCTTATAATGGCTTGGATTATCGTTTTTGCAAGAAAAAAGCATAAGGAGATTAAGCGTCTTGATAAAAGAGAGCTGCTTTTTATCACACTCTCGGGTGTGGCAACGGGTGCCTCTTGGCTATTTTACTATTACGCAATCGGAAAAGGACTTGTCAGCGTGGTAGTGCCGATAGACAAGCTCAGTATTCTTGTTACGGTTATTTTCTCGTTTATAGTTTTCAAGGAAAAGCTTTCCAAAAAAGCAATCGTCGGACTTAGCTTGATGGTTGTAGGCACGCTTATTATGGCGTTTTTCAAATAAACTGGCTAACACATTAAGAATCCAACAAAATCGAGCAGTTTTGACTAAAATATAAGCAAAAAGCAGAATTTCGCCGCGAAATTCTGCTTTTTATTCTTAATGAGATGCCCTAAATCAGTCGAGTTGAGAGATTAAGAGCAGAAATTGTCGATTTTTATCCGCAGTGTAGCTCAAAATAATACCAATTATCGGTGATTTTCTTTGTGAAATACCAATCCGTGCCGCTATTCGGCTTGCCGAAATACGTGCCGCCGTCAGCTTCATATACGTCACTGCCTAAATTTGAAGGGTAAACGTCATCACCCGCAACCGTTATTTCGTCGCTTTTTGTGTAGTAGTAGCCGTAAAACACGCCTGCATCAAAAAGCCCTGTTGTCTTGTGAGTATAAAATTCTGTTTCGTTTTTGTGCGGAATAACGTCCTTGTTTTCTAAAACATAGCTTGAAATTTCCCTATAATTGCTCTTTGAAAAGGATGCACCGCAGGCAGTTAAGGAAAATACAGTTAAAGCTATAATGAAAACAGATATTAGCTTTTTCATAAATCCTCCGTTTGCTTTGTTTTTCTCATTATATCACGAAAATAGCGAAAAAACAAGGCGGAAAGACGTACAACGGCACAAAAAACGCCTTGGTTCATTCATACATAAATGAACATATGTTCATATAATAATCGAATAAACACTGAAATTTTACTCATTTTTTATATATTAACTTGCAAAATCAAGCAAAATAATATATACTCATAATGTAACAAATTTTTTGGAGAATTCTTATGGATATAAATGGAATGTTAAAGGGCGTTCTATGCCAGGAGTGCGGCAAGGAGCATAAATGCCCTATTGAAAAGGTTTACATAGAAAACGGTGCAATTAGCCACCTCGCTTCGTTTGCGCAGTCATATAATAATGTGCTTATCGTTGCTGATGAAAACACATTCTCGGCGGCGGGAGAAAAAACGGAAGCACAGCTTGCAGGAAAAATTAAAGGCAAGGTGATTTTTTCGGGCGCTCAATTCGTCATTCCAAACGAGGAATCGATTGACGCGGTTTATAAAAAAATGGACGGTGTTGATTTGATAGTTGGCATTGGCTCAGGTGTTATTCAGGACCTTTGTAAGTATGTTTCTCACTTTAAGAGCGTTCCGTACGTTGTTGTTGCGACTGCACCGTCGATGGACGGCTACGCATCAAGCGGCGCGGCAATGATACTTAAAGGTATGAAGGAAACGGTATCGGCAGGCTTGCCACTTGCTATTTTTGCAGACACCGAGGTACTTAAAAATGCGCCAATGGAAATGATAAAGGCAGGCTATGGCGATATTATCGGTAAATTTTCCGCGCTCAACGACTGGCGCTTGTCAACCTTGATTAACGGTGAGTTTTTCTGCAAATATATTTACGATACAACGTACGAGGCAACGCAAAAAACACTTAGCTTGGGCGCAGGACTTATAAAGCGCGACGAAAATAGCGTTGGCGCGCTTATGGAAGCACTTATCGTCGTTGGAATTATGATGAGCTTTCTTGGCAATTCCCGTCCCGCATCTGGTAGTGAGCATCACCTCTCGCACTATTTTGAAATCACGGGCATTGTAAATAACCGTCCGTATTTTGCCCACGGTATTGACGTTGCGTACTCAACGGTTGTCACCGCCCAAATTCGCGAAAATCTTCTAAACAAAAGCTTTGACGCGCCTCTTTATCGAGAGGAACGCGGAGCATACGAGCAAAAAATCATATCACTTTACGGTGAGGCGGTTGGCAAGGGCTGTATAGCACTCCAAGACAAAATGGGCAGATATAAGGAAAACCGCGCTCCCTTACATAAGGAAAAGGAAGCGGAAATCAAAAAAATTCTTAGTGATATGCCAACAAGCGAGGAAATTAAGAATATGCTATCTCTTGTCGAGCTTGATTTTGACGAATTATATAAGCTTTACGGCAAGGAAACCGTAGAAAACGCGGTGAAGTACGCAAAGGACTTAAAGGATAGATATACGGTTCTTTGGTTAAATTACGACTTAGGCGGTAACTGATATGGACGTAAATAAAATTAAGCTAATTGCGCTCGACCTCGACGGCACGCTCACTCAGCACAAAGAGCAGCTCGGCGAAAAAAACAGAGAGGTATTAAACAAGCTTGCAGAGAAATATAAGCTTATAATGGTAGGTGCTGGTAAGGCTAAAAGAATATTTTCCCAAATGGGAGAATATCCAATAGATATTATCGGCAACTACGGGCTTCAATACGCAACATATAATCAAGAAACCAAATCTCTTGATATAAAGCGCGACGAGCATTTTTCAGTCAAACGCGACGAAATTGAAGAAAAGGTTAATTTCCTAAGGGGCAAGCACGGCTTTACAAGCTATCGCGGAGAAAACGTGGAATATCACGATTCGGGCTGTGTTACAATTCCGCTTCTTGGCACGAAGGCAATTCAAGCGGACAAGCTTGCATTTGACCCCGACAGAAAAAAGAGACGCGCATTTTACGGCGAGGTTGTTTCCCTTTTTGAGGACTATAACGTCTTTGTCGGCGGCTCATCCTCGTTTGATATGTCGCCAAAGCCGTATAACAAATACTACGCCCTTGATTTATACTGCCGCGAAAACGGAATTTCGCACAGTGAGGTTGTTTTTATAGGTGACGACTACGGCGAGGGCGGCAACGACGAAAGCGTATATAAATCCGATTTTAACTATCTCAAAATAGATAATTATCTTGATTTTGATAAGGTTGCCAAAGAATTGCTATAACAGAAAACAAATATGCCTTCCCCATTAGAGAAGGGTGAACCGCTTTGCGATGGATGAGCAGAAAAAGCTCGTCCACATTAGTCTGGCGCGCCACCTTCTTGTAAATAGGGAAGGCATATTTTATGCTTATACATTTTAGCTAGAATTATTTATATATGATTTGTCCGAATTTTCCCTTACCGCTTGATGCTATATCGTCATAAAGCTTGTCGAATACTATTTCCTTGATGTAAGGCGAAATATCGTCGGGGCGTATGAAGTTTACGGTGATATTTTCGAGGTATAAATTTTCAACGGTTGATGAAAAATAAGGGTCGAAAACCTCTGTTCCATCGTTAAATCTTACCGATTTTGGACCTATCGCGGCAAGGTAAGAGAATTGATATTTTTCGCGGTGAAGAGTTAAATCAATGTTTTTCAGATAAATATTTTTTGCATTAAGACCAAACTCAAAGCCTGCAAACGTACCCTTGATTTTATGAGAATTAAGATATTCGTCAAGCGGGTCAATGGGCGCGTCAAGGTCAATTTTAATATCCTCGAAAAAGATATTATCGCCCGAGCCGACGTCGGCTTTTTCGGGCAAAGCAGGCGGTGTATACGGTGGAGTTTGACAGTAGAGCTTAAAGGTTTTAATGTTTTCAACGCGGCGAATGATAGCGTTATAAAGCGCACAGTCAACCGTTTCACCGTTTTCGTAGGTATATATGCCCGGCTCAATTCTGAGCGCCTTGTAGTGACTGCTTGGGGAAAGAAATAAATCCTCGCAAATAACGTTTTCGCAAGGGCCGAAATTGACAGAGGAATTTTGCCAATCGTACATATTGAGTGCCACCAAATCGTCGCCAACCTCACCGCGCACGTTTTTTATATGGATATTTTTGACGTTTCCGTTAACGTGTATTCCGTCGGCAAAGCAGGAAACAAATTCAATATTTTCAATTATTACGTTTGATGCGTCACCAATTTGAACGGCAAAGCCTCCGCACGACTTAAACGTCATATTTTTTAGAGTTAAGCGGTCTATATTATTGAATAGCATAAAGGTCGAAACACCGAAAAAGGTGCGACCAGTGTCGTATTTTCCACTTTTTCCGTATCCCATACGGTGCGGACACCAGTCCTGCCAAACGCCACCCTCAATGTAGATGCTTTCGTTTTTTTCACCTGTAATTTTTTCGTGTGTGCCGTCCTTTGTAAGCGTGTTTCTAAGCGCAAGCACGTCAGTGCCGTGATACAGGCAAATTACCGCATCCTTGTCAGCTATAATTTTTCTGTTTGACGGAACGGTTATAGACGCATCAATATAGTAAGGCGTGCTTTTTTTAGGAATATGCACTACTGTATGCTCATTTATTGCGGCTTGTAGTGCGCAAGTCCAAATTTCACCGCTCGGCTTGTAATCCAAAAGTGAGCATTTGTCGAAAAAAGCCTCGACACGTGTCTCGTTTTCGAGCTTAACGCAACTAAGCAGTTCCTCAATTTCGCTCTTTATTTTCTCCATTTGAAGTCACCTCCAATTCATAATTAAATCATATCATTATTTGCAAGAAAATTCAAGGCAAAATAAATAAACTTGTTGTCTTTTTTACGCGCGTGTGCTAAAATATATGAAAAGGCGGTGATAATATGAAAAAATATAAATATCAAATGCACACTCACACAACACCTTGCTCTCTCTGCGGCCGTTTAACGCCTGAGGATTTATGCATAGCGCTTCTTGAAAACGGCTATCAGGGCGCGGTATTAACTAACCATTTTTATCACGGCAATTCAGGAATAGACCGTAGCGAAAGCACCTCTTGGCAGGATTTTGTCCGTGCTTACGAAAAAAGCTATCTTGACTGTAAAAGAGAAGCCGAAAAGCATGACCTTGATATTATTTTCAGTATTGAGGAAAGCGTTGTACCGGGGCTTGAAATTCTTTGCTACGGCGTTACCCCTCAAATTCTTTACGATAACCCGCAGTTAAGACGTGGCGAGTGCGACGAGTGGATTAGAGTAATGCGCGAAAACGGCGTTGTTATAATTCAAGCGCACCCATTCCGCGAGGCGTTTTACATTCCCAATCCGGGGCATTTGCCGCTTGAAAAAATTGACGGATTTGAAATTTTCAACCGCGGAAACGATAAGGAATATAACGATAAGGCACGTGCCTTGGCTAAGGAAAATCCACATCTCTTAACTACTTCAAGCGCCGATACGCACACGAAAGACACAGTTGGCGTTGGCGGAATAATTACAAATAAGCGTATAAGAAATGAGCGCGACCTAGCAGACCTATTGCGCTCGCGCGATTACGAATTGATAATTCCAAATGAGGAATAAGCATATTATATAGCCGAATTTCTTTCACGTAACAAACCGAAAATACCGAAGAAGGGAGAAATATATGTTACCGACGTTTTTAGCCGCACTTGGCGTTGTTTTCACAACACTTTTGTTTGCCGTGCCGGGCTTTTTGCTTGTAAAATCAAAGCTCGTTAAGGAAGGAAGCATTTCCGCCTTTGCGCGCCTGCTTATGTATATTGCATCTCCCTGCTTGCTTTTTGACTCTATAACAAGAAACGAGTTTTCGTGGGAGCTTCTTTTAATGCTGCTTCTTGCGTTTGCCTTTGCGGTCGTTATGCTTCTTGTCGGCTTGCTTGTTTTCAAGCTCGCCTTCAAAAAGAAGAGCGACGACGTAAAATATAGGATTTTTATCCTTGCCACCACACTTCCAAACTGTGCGTTTATGGGCGTGCCGGTGCTTGAAGCTTTGTTGCCCGATTATAACTACGCGGTTGCGTTTTCCGCTATGTTTTCCCTCGCTATGAATATTATTTCTTGGTCGTTTGGCACTTATATTATCTCTCGCGACAGGAAAAATATCAGCGCAAAAAGGATTTTCTTTAATCCTGCCACAGTTGCCCTTGTTTTAGCGCTTCCATTCTTCTTTTTTAATGCTTCGTTTCCGTTACCCATCAAAAATGCGGTAATTCTCCTTGCGAAAATGACGACTCCGCTTTGTATGCTCATTATGGGCATGCGTCTTGCTTGCGTTTCATTAAAGGACGTTTTCTTAACACCGCAGAATTACTTAATAATAGCGATAAAGCAAATTTTGTTCCCACTTGCCGTATTCTTTATTTTACTGCTTTTACCGCTTGATTCCGGAATGAAATCATCAATTTACATTATAACGGCGTGTCCTGTTGCAAGCGTTGTGCTTTCACACGCGGAAATGATAGGCAAGGGGCAGAAAAACGCGGCATACCTTGTCTTGCTCGGCACCTTCCTCTCCATTTTCACAATTCCCGTTATGTCGCTTTTGCTTAAATTTTTCTAAGGAGAAAATTATGAACTTGAAAATTAAAATGCTCGACGGCGAGCTTTGGTACGGCGGAAGCGTTGCAGAAGCCGCAAACGATCCGTTTGATGTAAATTCAAAATATTACTACAATATGGAATACGGCTTAAATCAAACGATGCCGCTTTTTATCTCCACTGAGGGCAGATATATATGGTGCGAAGAGCCTATGGAGGTTAAAATCGAAAACGGCGAATTTTTCCTCACCGCAAAGACCGAAATTATTCTTGCCGAAGCAGGCAAAACCTTGAAGGACGCATACCTATGCGCCCAAAATAATCATTTTAAGTTCACGGGAAAGGTTCCCCCACTTAAATTTTTCGAGAGCGCACAGTACAATACCTGGATGGAGCTTGACTACCGCCAAAACCAAGAGGACATATTAAAATACGCTCACGCAATAGTTGATAACGGCTACGAGGCGGGTGTAATTATGATTGACGAGGGATGGCACACAAGATACGGATTGTGGGATTGGGACTACATAAAATTCCCCGACCCGAAATCAATGATAAAGGAGCTTCACGACCTCGGCTTTAAGGTTATGCTTTGGGTTGTGCCACTCGTCACAGCGGACGGACAGTATTTCAGTATGAGCTATTTTCAGTATCATAACTATCTTGACGGTGCGTGCGGTGACAAAAAATATTTCCTTCGCAACGACGAGGGACACGTTGCCCTTATCGAATGGTGGAACGGCGTTAGCGCAATTTTGAATATGTGCAACCCCGACGACAGAGAATTTCTTGACAGTAAATTAAGACGCTTAATAAACGAATTCGGTGTTGACGGCTTCAAATTTGACGGTGGAAATATCGAAATGTACTCGCAAAAGAGCTTGATGAACGGCACGCAGACTAAATATACCGCGCAGGAGCTAAATGCGGCTTGGAATGAGTTCGGAACGAGATATGAGTACCACGAATACAAGGACACCTTCAAGGGCGGCGGAAAGAGCGTTATTCAGCGCTTGCAGGACAGAGACCATTCGTGGAACGGCTACGGAATAAACACAATTGTGCCGTCAGCACTCCTTCAAGGTCTTATCGGACATCCGTTTATTTGCCCCGATATGATAGGCGGCGGTTGGTGGTCGCTTAACTATACCCCGGGCTTTAAAATAGATGGTGAGCTTTTTGTGCGTATGGCACAGGTTAGCGCACTTTTCCCAATGATGCAATTTTCTTGGGCACCTTGGCGTGTGCTTGACAAAAAACATGCCGAGCTTTGTAAGAAAGCGGCAGATCTACACAAAAAATTTTCTCCGTATATAATTAAGCTCGTCAAGGAAAGCGCGACAAGCGGCGAGCCTATCGTGCGCCATATGGAATACGAATTTCCAAAGCAGGGCTTCGGCAGAACTCTTGACCAGTTTATGCTCGGTAGCGAAATCTTAGTTGCCCCGGTTTTAGAAAAGGGCGCAACTAAACGCGAGGTAAAGCTGCCAAACGGAAAATGGTCATACCTCGGCAAAACCGACTATCAGGGCGGACAAACCGTCACGGTCGATGCACCACTCGAAATTTTACCGTACTTTTATAAAAAATAAGGAACAGGCAAGCACCTGTTCCTTTTTATATTTTGTGTTTGACCTCAAAGCGAAATTAAGCTTTGAGCTTTATTATTCAAAAAAGCTCTGGTCTATTAAGTCGTCAATACTAACGTTTAATACTTTGGCAAGGGCGTATAATTCAATGTCGGTAACTGTGCGCTGACAATCCTCAATTCTTGAAATAGAGCCGCGACAAACGTAAACACCCATAAGCTCTAATCGGTTTGAAAGCTCTTGTTGCTTCAGTCCCCTTAATTTTCTGTATTTCTTAATATTTTGACCAATCATATTCATTTTGCTGCCATCAATAATTCTTGCCATAAAATCTCCCCTTTGTTTGTCTTGACATAGGACATATTATGACAGATTTTCTTTTGCAACAACAAGCATAAGCTTAATTCTATTCTCTTGGTTAACGCGTGTTGCGCCGGGGTCGTACTCGATATCAACCACGTTCAAGCGTGGGTCGATACGTCTAACCTTGTTTATCATACCCTTAGCGGCAACGTGGCAGGGCAGGCATCCAAAAGGTTGAGCAATTACGATATTCTCGTAGCCGTGGTCGGCAAATTCAAGCATTTCTGCCGCTAAATACCAGCCCTCGCCCATGCTGTTTCCAACGTTAATTACACCCTCTGCACGCTTTTTAAGCTCGTTTACACGCTCGGGTGCTACAAAATTAGGATTTTCCTCGATAGCCGAAATGAGTATATCCTCCATCTTGAACATATACTTCATAGCAATCTCAAGTATAGCCTTTTTTGCCTTATTTCCGCCGTAAAGACGTAAATCCTCAAGCGCACCGTTCGTCTTGTAAATTCCGAAGCCTAAAATGCTCGGTACGTAAACCTCGCAGTCCTGCTCGGCTAAAAACTCCTCTAAGTGGTTGTTTCCCGCTGCTGAATATTTAAGGAATAATTCTCCTATTACCGCAACCTTAACCTTAGGCGTTTTCTTTATCTCGATAGATGCAAAATCGTTTGCAATCTCGCGCAAATTCTTTTTTATCGCCTTATTTGAAAAGCCTTTTCCGCGGTAGAACATCTCGCCAAGGGCGCTCGTCCACTTGTCAATCATTTTGTCTGTTTCACCCTTGTTTACCTCGTAAGGACGAACCTGATTTGAAACAATCATAATCATATCGCCATAGATAAGACCTGCGAGCGCCATAAGAAGCGATTTTGCGGATAAAAGCGCGCCTGAATTGAATTCAAGTCCCCAAACGTTAGCCGAAATAAACGGCACCTGTGGATATCCTGCCTTTTCAAACGCCTTTCTCATTAGGTGAATGTAGTTACTGTCACGGCAACCGCCACCCGACTGCGTAATAATCATTGCCACCTTGTCAGGGTCGTATTTACCGCTCGTAATAGTCGCAAGCATTTGTCCTGTCGTGAGCATAGCAGGGTAGCACATATCGTTGTGCAAATATTTAAGCGCAAGAGATAAAACCTCAGGTCCCTCGTTTTCCATAATTTCAATCTTGTAGCCTGCTCTTTGAAGAATAGGCTTTAATATTTTGAAATGTATGGGTGCCATGCTTGGTGAAAGAATAGTATATTCCTTCTTCATTTTACGGGTGAACCTTATTCTCTTTCTGTAATGCGAATTACTCATTTTCACCCTCCTTGCTCTTTTGCAAAATTGCCGCTATTAAGCTTCTTAAACGAATTTTAATAGCACCGAGGTTGGTTACCTCGTCAATCTTAATTTGCGTATATAAATGACCGTAATGCTCAAGAAGTGAGCGTACCTCGTCGGAGGTTAGCGCGTCAAGACCGCATCCGAACGAAACAAGATGCACAAGGTACATATCCTCTTGTGTTGTCACGTACTTAGCCGCAGAGAAAAGACGCTGATGGTAAGTCCATTGGCTAAGAAGATTTACCTTAAACTTAGGCACGAGGGAAGCAACCGCATCCTCGGAAACAACCGCAAAGCCAAGCGCCGAAATAAGCTTATGTATGCCGTGGTTAATTTCGGGGTCTGCGTGGTAAGGACGGCCTGCAAGCACGATGATTTTTTTGCCCTCGGTCCTTGCCTCGTTTATAATTCTGTGACCCTCAACCTGTATGTCCGCCATATATCTGTCGTAAGCAAGATAAGCTGCCTTGCAAGCGCGCTTAACCTCGCCAAGCTCAAACTTGCCAAAATGCTTTTCAAGCACCTTTATAAAGCGCGCGGCAAACGCACCGCGATTATGAGGTCCCAAGTAATCGTTAATATACTTAATATTTCCAAAGTTAAGAGTGTTTGCCTCAATAACCTCGGGATATCCTGCGATAACTGCACAGTTGTAGTTATTTTTCGCCTTGCCCTCGTTAAAGTTATACGTCATGCAAGGATAGAAAATAGCATCAACGCCCATCTCGATAAGCTTTTGAATATGTCCGTGCATCATCTTAGCAGGGAAGCAAACCGTATCTGACGGAATAGTGCTTTGACCCTTTAAGTAGAGCTTTCTGTTTGAAAATCCGCTCATTTTAACGGTGAAGCCAAGCTCCCTGAAAAGCGTATTCCAAAACGGATACATCTCGTACATATTAAGACCCATAGGCAGACCGATAACACCGCGCGTGCCATTTCCTTCGGGCATTGAAGCAAGCTTATTTAATTTATATTCGTAAAGATTGAGGCTATCGTCCTGCGCCTTGTTAGTAACAGGCTTTTCACAACGGTTTCCGCCGATAAAGCGACGGCCGCCACCAAAATCGTTAACCGTTAAGTGGCACTTATTGTTACAGCCGTTACAGGTAACGTTTTTAATGGAATAGCTAAAATTCTTTAATTCCTCGTATGAAAGAATAGAGGAGTTGCCCGTATGTGTTTTCATTTGATTTGCGTAAAGTGCCGCGCCGTAAGCACCCATCATTCCCGCAATATCGGGACGTATAACGTCAACGCCTATTTCCTTCTCGAATGCGCGAAGCACCGCGTTATTTAAGAAAGTACCGCCTTGAACGACAATCTTTTTGCCAAGGTCGTCAGCAGAGTGAACGCGGATAACCTTGTAAAGTGCATTTTTTACAACGCTTATGGAAAGACCCGCCGAAATATTTTCAACGGTTGCCCCCTCCTTTTGTGCCTGCTTAACGGATGAGTTCATAAATACCGTGCAGCGAGAGCCGAGGTCAACAGGGCTATTTCCGAAAAGACCGAGATTTGCAAACTCGTCAATAGGGTAGCCAAGCGAATTTGCAAACGCTTGAAGGAATGAGCCACAGCCTGAGGAGCAAGCCTCGTTTAAGAAAATATTGTCAATTGCACCGCCTCTAATCTTGAAGCATTTCATATCTTGACCGCCAATGTCGATGATAAACTCAACGTCGGGCATAAAATACTTAGCCGCGGTAAAGTGTGCAACCGTTTCAACAACGCCAATATCAATGCCGAGGGCGTTTTTCATCATGTCCTCGCCATAGCCTGTAACCGCGCTTGAAACGATATTGATATTCGGATATTTTTCGTACATTTCGATAAGCGTTTTTTGAACAACGTCAATAGGCTTACCTTGGTTCGACTGATATTTTGAGAAAATTATCGAGCCGTCCTTGTCAGTGAGTACAACCTTCAAGGTCGTAGAGCCCGAGTCAATTCCGAGATAAGCGTCCCCCTCGTAGGGAATACCCTCTTTTCTTGGCACGCTATGCTCGTTATGACGGGCGATAAACTCGTCGTACTCCGCTTGGTTTTTGAAAAGCGGTTCAAGAGAAGAAACCCTTATAAGGTCGGATTTTTCACCGATTAGCTCGTACACCTTTTGTAAATCAATCGCTTCCTCAGCATAGTATGCCGCACCGAGAGCAACGAAAACGAGCGAATGGTCAGGACAAATGCCCTCGCATTTAAGCGTTTTGTCAAACGCGCGGCGTAATTCGGAGAGGAAGGTAAGAGGACCGCCGAGGTAAACAATGTTACCCTCAATAGGATGTCCTTGGGCAAGACCCGTTATCGTTTGGTTAACGATAGCGTAGAAAATACTTGCCGAAATATCCTCCTTGCGCGCGCCTTGGTTAAGAAGCGGTTGAATATCTGTTTTTGCAAATACTCCGCAGCGTGATGCTATTGAGTATATTTTTTCGTAATTTTTTGCAAGCTCGTTCATCTCGTCAGGGTCGATTTGCATAAGAGATGCCATTTGGTCGGCAAAAGCACCCGTACCGCCTGCACATGTGCCGTTCATACGAACCTCTAAATTGCCCTTCAAGAAAAGGATTTTTGCATCCTCGCCGCCAAGCTCGATAACAACGTCAGTGCTTGGAAGACGGTTGGAAATGGCAACCTTAGTGGCGTAAACCTCCTGAACAAACGGAATGCCTGCCCATTCTGCAATGCCCATACCCGCCGAGCCTGACATAGCACAAACGACTGGCTCTTTAATACCAAACTTGTCAATTAAGCCCTTGATAACCTCACGGGTTTTCTCTGTAATCATTGCAAAATGCCGTTCATAGCTTTCGTGAATGATATTTCCCGCGTCATCAAGCACAACACACTTAATAGTTGTTGAGCCAACATCAATACCTATTTTCATTATATGTCCCCGTTAAATCTTTTTAATGTAGCTGAGATATTTCAAGCCGATTTTCGACCACTCAAAGCCGAGATTTTTAAGCTCCTTCACAGTGAATTCGTTGCTCATCGGAATGTTCTTTGAGGATGCTGCAATCGCACTGTAGAAGGAGAGAACTGCAACGTCCTTATCAGTAATTGACTCCTTGAGTGATTTTTCGAAGTTTTCGCGTGAAACTCTCTTAATTCTTCTGAAATATTTTTTCTTAAACGTCTCAACCGTAAATAGCTGAGGGTTGTAAAGATTGTAAATGTTGTTGATTTTGTTGCAAAGCGCTAAGCGCACGTATGCGTCCGCACACTCGTCAACAGGTGTGAAGTCCATCGGATACTCAGCAAGCTCCTTGCTGTATTTTCCAACCTTGAGAAGTCCTCTGAATCTGCCAAGAAAGCCGTTATCCTGTGCGTTCTTTTGGAATTTTCCGTCTGATTTTCTCCACGTTAGATTACCGATTCTGAATATATTCGCTTTAAGACCTGCCTGACGTGCAAGAAGCACGATTTCCTCGGCTTTATATTTTGAGTGAATATAAACGTTTTGAATGTGATTTTGACCGATATCAAGCGTAAACTCGTCAAATTTAGCATCGGGCGTTTTTTGCTCAACCGTGCCCGAGCCGTGAACGCTTGCCGTCGATGTGTGCTGTAAAAGCGCACCTGAACGCTTACAGAAGTCAACTACGTTTTGTGTGCCTATTACGTTAGTTCTTTCAAACTCCTCGTAGTGACCCGCGTGGCTAACGTTTGCGGCGGTATGGATAACCATATCTACCTTGTGAGTGAGCGTTTCATAATCCTCGTCGCTAAGACCGAGTGACGGACTTGTAATATTGCCAATCTTAACCTTGTATCTAAAATATTCGTATTCCTGTGGGAAATAATATTTTAATACCTCTTTTAATTTTTGCTCGCTTCTAACAAGACAAATTACGTGAAGCTTGCGCTTTAACAGCTCGCGTAAAATATGTGAGCCGAGGAAGCCTGTTGCACCCGTGAGCAAAACGTACTTAATATTGTTCGTATGTAAAATGTCCGAGTTGAACTTTATAAGCTCGTTTACGTTAATGTGCGACTCCTCGTGAAGCTCGCGCTGCTTCATAGCAAGCAAAACACCCTCAAGCTGCTCAGCCGTCGGATTTTCGTAAATTTCCTGCGCCTGCACGCCTATAAGCGCCGCCGCCTCAAACGCCGCTAAGCTATATCCGCCGATATCAAAGAAATCGTCCTTTATACCGATATGTGAGCGGCCGAGAACGTTTTCAAACGCGGAAACAATAGCCTTTTGCTCGTCAGTTGTCGGTGCAACGTAAGGAACGGTCTTTGCGCCTGTGATTTCCTTAACCATCTTAATCGCTTCCTTACGCTTTATTTTGAGCGTGGTGGTTTTTGGGAAATCTCTTGACATAAAGACGATAGCAACAATCTTTTTGTAGGTTGGAAGCGTTGCGTTAAAGTCCTTAACAGCCATACGTATTCCGTTTGTGAGGTTGTTATCGTTTATATCGGTTGGCTGAATTGCCGCACAGATTTTTCCGTTGTCCTCGTAAACCATAACGTCCTTAACGCCGTTAAACGCACTGATGTGCGCTTCAAGCTCCTCAGGGTAAATGTTTTTACCGTTGTCAAGGATAATAAGGTTCTTTGAGCGTCCTGTGATATATAAATAGCCATCGTCGTCAAAGTAGCCAAGGTCGCCCGTATATAAATAGCCGTCCTCATTTATGGCTTCCTTGGTTGCCGCCTCGTTTTTATAGTAGCCGAGCATAACGCCTGAGCCCTTTACGAGAATTTCGCCGTTTTCAATCTTGACGTCCATATAGGAAATAGGCTTGCCGACTGAGCCGAATTTGTTTGCTTTTGGGTAGTTTGCCGAGATAAGCGGCGCACACTCTGTCATACCGTAGCCCTGGTACATATTGATACCGAACTCGTCAAACGCATCTGCAATCTCCTGTCTTAGTGCCGCACCGCCGACAATTACGTTTGTCAGCTCGCCGCCAAAGCGCATAAGGAGCTTTTTATATAGCTTGCGCCTTATATCAATCTTGAATTTTCTTAAAACCCTGTTTACCTTCTTTGCAAAGGCAATCTTTCTTTTGTAAGGGCCGCTTGAAATGCTGTCCATAACCTTTTTATAGAAAACCTCGGCAATTGTCGGAACGATAAGAATAACCGATGGCTTAAATCTGTTTAGGTTGTCAACGATATTTTCAAGCTTGTCGTTTATGCAAACCGTAGCACCGCAGTAGAGAACACCGAGGTTGTCAACGGTCAATTCAAACGTGTGGTGTATGGGAAGCACTGACATAACGACAGGCTGCTCACCCTTTTTAAGGTTTTGCGTGTAGTCCATTCTATATATATCGTTGATATTTGAAACGATATTCTTTTGGCTTAGCATAACTCCCTTGCTGTGACCCGTTGTGCCCGATGTGAAAAGAATTTCAGCAAGCGCATCTGGGTTAATCTTAGGAAGCTTAACCCGCTCTGTGCGAAGCATCTCGCGGAAGCGCGTGCCCGAAAAGCTCACAACGCCGCAAACGCGCTCACATTCTGAAACAATCTTCGGCATAAGAACCTCAAACTCCTCGGAGAGGAACACAAAATCCGCATCTCCCATTTTGAGAAGATTGATAATTTCATCACCTGAAAGCATTTTGTCAATAGGAATAACTACGTTTGCGCTACAGGTGATGCCTAAAAACGTTGTCACCCAGTGATAGCTTGACGAGCCGATAATGGCAATATGCTTACCCTGCCAGCCCTTTGAAGCAAAGTACGAGGCGATAGATAAGGAATCGTTTTTAAGATCCTTAAACGTTTTGCTAATAACGTTATTCTCAACTATGTATTTGTAGGCGTCTTTGTCACCGTATGCTTTTTCGATTTCGTTTACAAATTCTTGTAAATCAACAAGCATTTTATTCATAAAACAAGCTCCGTTTCATTTGTTTAGCATTAGTGCATATAAAATCATTCTATATTATAGCACAACAAAACGCGCATTACAACATATTTTTTAATAAAAGAAAATATTAACAAAATATTAAAAACAAAGTAAATAAATATTATAGACTTAATCAACACCGCGAAAAGTAAAAAAGGAGCGATTTTCATCACTCCTTAATTTTTTTATTCGCCTACAATTTCTTGAATTTCCTTAACCCTAACGTCGCGTAGCTTGATATTTTGCTTGACGGAAAGTGCCGCCGCTACGCCTGCCGCCTCACCTATTGCTATGCAAACAGACATAATTCTGAAGTTTGAGTGCGCCATATGTGAGCCACTGATGTTTCTGCCCGACAAGAGCAGTCCCTCAACGTTTTTCGGTAAAAGACATCCGTATGGAATTGTGTAGTCATTACGTTGCTTAAAGTGCTTTTGAGCGCCTGTCTTATCAAGGCTTGCTCCCGTTAAATTGTGAACGTCAAAATTAAACCAAGCACGGCGCACAACCCAGTCCTCGTGCAGGCGCGCCTCTAAGATATCGTCCTTTGATAAGGAATAAAGTCCCTCAAAATGGCGCGTTTCGCGTATGCCGAGCAGGGAAGCCGAGCTCATAAGCCAACAGTTTTCGTATCCGGGGATGTATTCGCGCAAAAATTCAACGATAGGCGCAATTTGCGAACGGCAGGTCATTATGCCCTTAGTTACGCTTTCTGCATCCGTACCGTCAATCTCAATTGCATTCGTCATATTACAGCAAACCGTGCCGGGCATCGGCTGACGGTAAAGAAGCACGTGTCCAGCAGGGAACGGTAAAAGCTCCTTTGCAAGTGCTTGAATTTCACCCTTAGGTGTTTCAATTGTGGTTTCAAAAGACGGTGGGAATAAAGCTCTTTCCGTGTCAACGCCGCCTACGTTAAACATTATAGTGCAGGGCTGCATTCTGCCATCGCTCTCGCGCCCCTTGACAAACGGTACGCCTGCCGATGCGGCAATATCGCCGTCGCCCGTTGCATCAACAACCCTTTTTGCCTTAATATAGCCACGTCCCCCCTTATTTTGGATTACAACACCTGCTATATTTTCATTTTCCATAATGGCAGAGCAAGCCTGAGTATAGTATAAAACCTTAATGCCCTCGCGCTTTACCATTTCCTCAATTACAATCTTTTGTACCTCGTGATAAATGGCATCTTTGCCACACTGTCCGTCGTTTTCCCAACCGATGCTTTGCGCTTTATCGTAAGCAAGATCCCAAATTTCAGTCATAACCTTGCTTGACGAGCGGCCACCCCAATGTGACATCATTCCCGCAGTTGCAATACCGCCAAGGCAGCCTTGCGTTTCGATAATCATAACGCTTACGCCAAGACGTGCTGCGCGAATAGCCGCGCCGATACCTGCAGGACCTCCTCCGCAAACCAAAACGTCAACGTCGTAAAGAAGCGGAAGCTTGTTGTTTTCTTCAATATAAAAGCTCATAATATCTCTCCTTAGATTAGTTACTTTAAGATAAGCATCGCATTAAGCGGCTCACATTCGTATTTTTCACCGTCAAGTGTAAACGGAACGTGAGCGTCCTCAGGGTTAACCACAACGTAAGCGGTCTTTCCGCCTTCCGCTTCCCAAGTGGAGCAAAGCAGGCGGGGGAGTGTCGCGCTTTTGCGTCCTCTGAAGAGTGGGAAGGTAACCTCGCCGCACTCAATTTGGGGCGCATTTTTCATTTTTCCTGCGTATAAATACTCCTTTGCACCTTCGCGATAGAAGCGCATTACGTTTTTAATAAACGTCATTGCTTTGTCAAAATTCGGCGGGGTCGAAAAATCGTGCGTGCCCCAATGCGTCATCAAATCTCCGTTTGGCGCAAGGGTCAGCGTCATTAAATCACCGATAGAGAATGAGTATGCAAGACGGTATCTGAGCGTGTCAACGCTTGGCTCAAACGGACAACCGCATTGATTTCCCATAAAGCTTCGCACGTATTCGTGATAAACGTATGCAAACGCAGGCACGGGCGTTCCAAACGGGTAGTTTAATTCGTATCTGCAATCGCTCATTGTAAGACCGCCGATAAACGGCTCAGCCGCCGCGCTTTCACATCCGAAAAGCATATTCGGAGCTTTTCCTTGCCATTCTTTTAGAATGTTTTGCATATTCGAGGTCATCCACGCCCCCGGCATAGGTGGATGGTTATGGTTTCTTGCGTAGCACATATACTGTCCGCCACCGTGGTTTTGGTCGAGAATTTGAGCGTAGTCAACACCGCTTTCAAATATAGGCGTGTAGCCCTCGTCTAATATTTCACGGCCTTTATTTGAAGATGGGCAAATATCGTAGCCGTATCTTTGATACGGACAACAAGTTATACCAAGCTCCGCTTTGTTTTTTGGAGAATGGCAAACGCCCGAAAGGACGTTTTCATTTTTGATTTTCTCTTCAAGATTGTAGCTTTCGATAAGCGTGCTTTTTTGAGTGTAGCCAAGACCCGAGCAATAAACGCCGAGTAAATCACCGTTTTCGTGCAATTTATCCCTAAATTCGTTAAAGCATTCAATGCCGCCAAACGGTGGCCACATATAAGGCGGTGCCCAAGGTGCTGTGCCCTCCCAGTGCATAAGAAGTGACATTATACGCGACCCTGTGTCTGATTTTATCTTGTTTAGTATAGGGAGCGCGTTTGAATAAGGAATGAGCGCATTAGGCTCCATTTTGTCCATATCGTGTATTCCGCGCACGGGATATGTTACGATAAGCGGCATATCCTCATACCATTTTGGTAAACGGGAATTTTCCCTTGTCTTTACAACCGTGACGGGTAAATTTCCTTCAAACCACTCGCGGTAAATTTCTGCCGCGCTCTGCCAATTGCCGCCACACACGTGCCAAACTATCGGATAGCTTGTTTTGAAGCTCTCGCCGTAGCCAACGCCCGAATATAAGCGCATTGTCATACAAACGCCGTCGCCGTATGGGTAAAAGTCAACACCCTTAAAGGCTCTTTTTTGGTCGTGCGCGCCTACGTATAAGCCGAAATTGTCAAAGTGATATGAAATAAACTGTGACTGCACCTTGTTTGGGAAAATAAAGTACGCCCCCGACATCGGAAATTTAGGCTCGTACCGTGGCAAAAGCGTCTCGTTTGTCAGCAAAATTCCCTCATCGTACGGGAAAAGAATTTTTCCGCCCGAAGCGTTATTGTCAACTAATTTTGGCAAGCAAATTTTTGGCAGCTCGGTATATTCAAGCGCGTATTCTCTCGGCACGCCATAGACCTCACACCCCCAACGTATCTCGTCGCCCTCAGCATTAAAAAGCACCTTAACCGTAACGCAATCAAGCATACCGCCAAAGCGTGAATAGGTAACAAATCCGTTGCCAAAGCTTACGTCCTTAGCATCTGTTGCGTCAAAGCGAACCGCCTCACCGTCAAGGTCACGAAAGCAAGCGGCAAACAAGGGAACACGGCAAGAGGTGACCTCTTTTCCAAGGATTTTTAGCGATGACACCGCGCCGCCCTCGCTATCAATTACTAAATCTATATTTTTTGCAGAAATTTCAATCATTTTTAGGCTCCTTGAAGGGTGAAAATATCTGAAATCATTATACCATACCTCTCTATGTAAGTCAATATTCTTAAATACATTGACTCGAACAAAAAATTGTGTTAAAATTAAATAAATCAGTAATGAAAAGAGGCAAAATATGAAAATAGTAGATAGCCATATGCATATAACAAGATGGGGAGAAGAGGATATTGAATCCTGCTTTGACTCATACGTGAAGGATGAAAGCATCAGCGCAATAAATATTTGCTCCATCCCAATGGTACAGTCAAACGTGTGCAATAATATAATTCTCGGACTGTATAAGATAGCACGCCCGAATACCTACGTTCACGCAGGTATTGAATACATCAACGTTCCTATTGATAATATGCCAAAGGATATGGATGCAGTGACACAGTATCACGAGCTTATGGAAATAGGCTTTGACGGTATAAAAATGCTTGAGGGCAAGCCGACGGAGCATAAAAGAATAGGTAGCGACTTGAACCATAAGTCAATCGTTCCGCTTTACAAGGAAATGGAAAAGGACGGCACTCAGCTCATTATGCACGTTAACGACCCCGACGAGTTTTGGGACGTTGACCGCGCTCCTAAGTGGGCAGTTGACGCAGGCTGGACGTATACCGACGGCACGTTTGCTTCATACGAGGAAATCAAGGCACAAACGATAAAAATCCTCGAGACGTGTCCGAATTTGCACCTCACCCTTGCACATTTTTTCTTTTCAAGCAAGGAACCAAAGGAGCTTGAGGAGCTTTTTGAAAAATACCCGAACCTGTGTGTGGATTTGACCCCGGGCGGCGAGATGTACGTTGAATTTGAAAAGAATTACAGCTACTACGTTGACTTCTTTAATAAATATTCCTCACGCCTTATTTTCGGTACAGACCGCGCATATCAATGCGACAAAAAATACGCAAAATGGATTTTCGACTTGGTTGTTAATTTCCTTTCAACCGACAAAGAGATACCAAGCTTTGATAACAAAATCTTAAAGGGTCTTAATCTGAGCGACGAAAAGCGCGACCAAATTCTTTACGCAAACTTTGAAGCCCGCGCAGGTAAGCAGCCAAAGCCGATAAACAAGGAAAAATTTAAGAAGTATATCGAAAAATATTCCTTTGCATTAACCGACGAGGATAAATTAAGAATAAAGCCACTTGTTGAAAAATACTTATAATGTGTATTATAAATCAACGGAAAAGAGAGAATAAATCCAATTTAGCGAAACGTTCTACTCTTT
>JBGVIN010000096.1:0-33907 GCA_045123255.1 Eubacteriales bacterium | reverse complement strand
GCAACCATAGTAACCGCCTCGCACTGTGTTGGGTTAACCTTCCCCGGCATAATTGACGAGCCGGGCTCGTTTTCGGGGATTGTAATTTCGCCAAGACCAAGACGAGGACCTGAGGCGAGCCATCTTATATCGTTTGCAATCTTCATAAGGTCGCAGGCGAGTGCTTTTAATGCGCCGTGGCAGAAAACAAGCTCGCACTTTGAGGTAAGGGCGTGGAATTTATTTTTCTCAGTTCTGAAATCAATTCCCGTTAGGCTTGCAATTTCCTTCGCGGCTTCAACGTCAAATCCCTTCGGCGCGTTAATTCCCGTGCCAACGGCGGTTGCACCGAGGGCAAGATTTTTAAGCGGCTCAAGAGATGCTTCGATAATTTCAAAATCGCGCTCGAGCGATGCGCGCCAACCGCTAATCTCCTGTGCAAAGGAGATAGGCGTCGCGTCCTGAAGGTGTGTTCTGCCGCTTTTTATTACGTCCCTGTTTTTTTCCTCAAGTGCTTCAAGCGCTTTAATTAAAAGCGAGAGCGCGGGAAAAAGCTTATCGTGTACCGAGCTGACCGCCGCAATATGCATAGCAGTTGGGAAGGTATCGTTTGAGGACTGCGACATATTGACGTCGTCGTTTGGATGAAGGAGCTTTTTGCCCGCAAGCTCGTTTGCGTAATTTGCGATAACCTCATTAACGTTCATATTCGACTGTGTGCCGCTACCCGTTTGATAAACGACCAAGGGAAAACTCTCGTACATTTTGCCGCTTATTATTTCATATGCGGCTTTTTCTATATATTCAAGCTTTTCTTTTGTCATACGGCTTGGCACAAGGATACTGTTTGCCCTTGCCGCGGCAAGCTTCAAAACGCCAAATGCATCTATAATTTCCTTCGGCATTTTGTCCGTGCCTATTTTGAAATTTTGGCGACTTCTTTCAGTTTGCGCGCCCCAATATTTATTTATGGGCACTGAAACCTCACCCATTGAATCATGCTCTATACGGTATTCCATATCTGCCTCCCGATAAAAAACAGTTTTCTTTTTTAATTTTATCATATAATATATATATTTTCAAGAAATTTTTAGTTAGTATCTTCCATTTTGGCAATAATAATGGTATAATGTTTTCGAGGTGATGGTATGAAGATTACGTTAAACCCCGATGAAGCGGTTGTAAGGACAGTTAAGGAGGGGCTAAAAAGCAAGGACGGCTTTTGTCCATGCAAGCTTGGCAGGCTCCCTGAGAACAAATGTATGTGCGAGGAATTTAAGTCACAGATAAACGACCCAAGCTTCGAGGGCTTTTGCCATTGCAAGCTATATTATAAATCAAAATGAGGTGAAGCTATGATAGTTAACAAAGCAAATTATCAAAAAGAGGTTATTAAGTACGACGGCACGGTAATAGTTGACTTTTACGCGGATTGGTGCGGCCCTTGCAAAATGATTGCCCCAATTCTTGACGAGATTGTGAGCGAGAACAGCGAAATCAAGCTTTGCAAGGTGAACTGTGATACAGACGGCGAGCTTGCTATGGGCTTTGGTATTGCAAGCATTCCGACGCTTCTTATTTACAAGGGCGGCGAGGTTACAAGCCGAGTTGTTGGATATCGCACAAAGGATGAAATATTAAAGTTAATTTAATATATATTTATTTAAGGAGATACTACAAATGAAAAAGTACACTTGTCAAATTTGCAAAGCGACATTTGAGGTTGAGGACGGAGTTATTGAGCCTGTTTGTCCTGTATGCAAGGCAACGGGTGGTGCTTTAGAGATTGTTAAGGAGGACAAAATGAACAAGTATTCAGGCACACAGACAGAAAAAAATCTTCAAGCGGCTTTCGCAGGTGAGAGCCAAGCAAGAAATAAGTACACCTACTTTGCATCAGTTGCAAAGAAAGAGGGCTACGAGCAGATTTCAGCACTTTTCTTAAAGACCGCTGACAACGAAAAGGAGCATGCAAAGCTTTGGTTTAAGGAGCTTGGCGAGCTTGGCAACACAGCCGAGAACCTTTTGGCGGCTGCCGAGGGCGAAAACTACGAATGGACTGATATGTACGCCGAGTTTGCTCGCGTAGCAGACGAGGAGGGCTTTTCCGAGCTTGCCGCTAAATTCCGTTTGGTTGCCGCTATTGAAAAGGAGCATGAGGAAAGATACCGCGCACTTCTTAAAAACGTAGAAACCAAGCAGGTATTTGAAAAGAGCGAGGTTAAGGTTTGGGAATGCCGTAACTGCGGTCACATCGTAGTTGGCACTAAGGCTCCCGCAGTTTGCCCAACCTGCGCACATCCACAGGCTTACTTTGAGGTTAGAGAGATTAATTACTAATCCCCTACAAAGATAAAATTCAAAAAGAAGTGGAATTTTCCACTTCTTTTTTGTTGCATATTTATTTTTGATAATATTCATAAAACAAGTCGTTCGGCGTACATTCCAAAATATCGCAAATAGCCTTGAGGTTTTCAAATTTTATCGCACTTGTTTCGTTTTCTAATATCTTTTTGAAATTTTGATAGCTAAGTCCTAACTGCATATAAAGCCAATATCTTGTTTTTCCACGCTCTTTTAGAATGTCGTCAATACGAAAATGCATTATTATACCTCCACACATTATCTAATGCCTACATTATATTATTTTCTTTCCATTGACAAATAGACTTGCACATTATATAATGTATACATTAGATAACTGAAATATTTTTGGGAGTGATATTATGATAGTCGCATTTTGTGGACACTCGAATTATATTGAAGCCGATAATGACAAAAAAAGAGTTTTCGACTTACTGGAAATGATCATTAAAGATTCATCTGTTGAATTTTTTCTCGGCGAATACGGGGCATTTGATAATTTTGCCTATAATTGCTGCAAAATATATAAAAAGAAGCATCCAAATGCAAAATTAATATTCATAACTCCATATTTATCTACTACATTCCAAAAAAATAATTTAACACATAAGGAACATGAATTTGATAGCATTGTATATCCACCTCTTGAAAACGCTCCATTAAAATTTGCAATTTCATACAGAAACAAATGGATTGTTGATCAAGCCGATATTATTATAACTTATATAACACATAAATATGGTGGTGCTTATTCAACGAATCGTTATGCTAAACAAAAGAACAAAAAAATATTTAATATATTCGATTAAAAAGCCCGACTTTCGTCGAGCTTTTCTCTATTTATTTCAGAACAATTTTATCCTTTTTCCTCGGTATATATCTACCGCTTAGGTAGTAGATAAGGAACACGGCAAAGAGGACTAAATTGTGCAAAATCATACACGCCCAGGCGGATATTAGTCCGTAGGAGCAGATTTGGGTTAGAATAAACGTTCCTAAAATTCGCACACCCCACATACCGACAAGGTTGGTGATAAAGGGCATTTTCGTTTTTCCCATTCCCTGCATCATTCCCTCAATTACTATTGAAATTCCGTAAAACGGCTCGGAAAGCGCAACCATACGAAGAACAGTTGTGCCAAGGGAAATTACCGCATCGTCGTGTGAGAAAAGGGAGACAAGGGTGGGGGCGAAAACGAAAAGGAGCGAGCCCGAAATTATCATTAAAGCACCTTCGATGAAAATTATCATTCTCGAAAGCTGCTTGATTTTTGCGCGGTCATTTGCGCCAAGGGCGTTGCCCGAAAGCGTTGCCGAGGCACTTTGCATACCGTACCCGGGCACGTAAAACGCACTTTCAACGGTATTTGCAACCGTATGCGCCGCGGTGGCAATTCCGCCAAGGGAATTTATCATAGTGGCGAAAACAACGTAGCCAAGCGAGGTGCCAAAGCGTTGGAGCGCGTTAGGAAACGCAACGCGCAAGCACTCCCTCAAAATTTCCTTGTTTGGCTTTATACTGTTGCCGCGCGGGGAAATTTCCTTATGCTTAAAGAGTGCGCGAGTAATTAAAATACCGCCGATGGCAAATGAAACAGCGCTTGCCAAGCCTGCGCCGATAACGCCAAGTCCTGCACCCGGCAGGAAAATGAAAAGTCCATAAAAATATATAATTCTGGTTTCAAAAATTAGGAAAAAGTTGAGGACGATATTTACTATATTTACTAAAAATCCGACACGCATCGGGGTTTTTGTGTCCCCTGCCGAGCGAAGCACCGCACCGAAAATTATACTCGCGGCGCGAAAAAGCATTGGCGTATACAGAATAAAAAAGTAAATTCCCGAGGTTTTACGAAGGCTTGGCTCAACGCGCATAAGTATAGGCACAATGGGACTGAGCGCCAAGGTAATTACCGTAAAGGCGATACCAACGACCAAAACGGCAAAGACCGCCTGCGCACTTCCCCGTCTTGCTTTTTCGTCATTGCCTGCGCCGCGCGACTGTGAAATGAATGCAAGGAAGCCAACGCCTATTGCGGAAACGGTGCTACCGACGAGCCAATTGACGGTTGTTGTTGAGCCAACCGCCGCCGTCGCTTCCGTGCCGAGCGAGCCGACCATTGCCGTATCTATATATTGAACCGCAGTATGAAGCAGCTGTTCAAGCATAGTTGGCCAAGCAAGGGCAAAAATTACAGGGAAAAGATGCCAGGGTAAGCGTTTTACAAGCTTAATCATTTTTGTTTTCCCTCTTTTAATTTAATCTTACATTTAGATTTTTTATCGTCTATAATAATTTTTTCGGCATTTTTTGCGATAATTTTACCCTTTTTGGGATTCTTTATACTGAGAAGGCAAGTTGAAACCGTGGCGTTGACCTCACTTTTTTCAAAGGCAAGGTCGCACTCGTGCATTTCGCAATTTTTAAGAACAAGTCCCTTAGCATAGCAAAGCGGTTGAGTGCCTATTATAACACAATTTTCAAGCGTTAAATTTTCGGAATACCAGCCGAGGTATTCACCCTTTATATATGAATTTCTAACCGTTACGTTCTGAGCGTGCCAAAATGCATCCTTGGTGTCGAAGCGGCAATTTTCAAATTCAGCGTTTTTTACGTACTGAAACGAATATTTGCCCGAAAACTCCGTATCGCTCATTTTGATATCGTTTGTACGCATCATAAAGTATTCGCCAGATAGCTTGGATTTTTCAATTTTCACATCTTGACAGTCCCAGCCGCACTCACTTGACGTAATCTCGGAGCCTGAAATTAAAACTCCCTTACATTCGCGAATTGCTTTTGGAGATTTTAGTTCCGTATTTACAATCCCGACGCGGCAAGAATACCAAATAGGTGCGCGTGCGGTTTCTGCAAATTTACAACAGATAATTTTTACGCGCTTGTCGTGCCAAAATGGGTATCTTAGCTTGAAGGTGCATTCCTTTGCTATAATATTTTTGCTTTCCTTAAGTGCGCTTTCTCCGTCGAGTGCGCCCTCAAAGGTGCATATATTTAAGGTTATTCCGTTGCTTCCGTAAAGCGCGCGCTCATAATCAAAGCTTTTGTTTTCAATAAGTTCCATAGAGTCCTCGTTTTTATATAATTCTATATGATTATATCACAATAAATAAATCTTTGCAATAATTGTATTTATTTATTGAATTTTTGAAAATAAAGTGATACAATGTTAAAATATACTACGGTGTTATTTTGGAAGGAGTTAGTATGTCAGTTTCTATTACCAAGCAGGCACTCACGCTTGCGTTTTTCAATCTTCTTATAAAGAAGCCCTACAAAAAAATTACCGTTTCGGACGTAATCTCCGAGGCAGGCGTCAACAGAATGACGTTTTACTATCACTTCAAGGACATTGACGACCTGGTGCTTAAAAACATTGAGGAAATTTTTATAAGCATTTGCAAAACATCCGTGCTTTCAGGGGACTACTCCTCAGCTTACTTAAACGTATATTTGGCGGTACTAAGACACAGGGAGCTTGCAAAAAAGGTTTATCCCGAGTTTGATATGCACCGTCTTACCTCGTTTCTTTTTTCTCTTGCCTTCAAGCTCGCCTCATATTCTGTGAAGCAAAAGGCGGGAAACAAAATTTCGGAAAATATGAAGGATACCATCATTCACTCGGTTGCCTGCTGCATGGTTGGCTCGTTTATCGAGTGGCTTAACAGTGATATGCAAAAGGACCCTTGCGAAATTGTCAAGAGTCAAGTTGCGTTTTTTAACGCCGCTATCGATGGCGTTATCAAGAAAAAATAAATTTGAATAAATAAGACCTTAGCCACTGTGAACTCATTTAATTCACTAAACCGCGCTAAGGTCTTATTTTTTTATGAATTTTGAAGCTCCTCTTGTCTTGCTTCCTTTTGCTTTGCTTGCTTTAATTTTTCAAGCGCCTGCTTTCCCGGATAAAGCTTATTGTGCCTGCACAGCTTTTCGGTGCAATTTCTGCACTGTAAGCGTGCGTTTGTGTCTTCTGTAAAGCGCTCGGGGTGGCGACGGTATGTAATTTCCCAAATAAGAAGCACGGCGAGTGCAAGGGCAAGAAGCACGTAGTGAAGGACAGCACGTGGCTTAAACACAATGAAAATAAGAGGGGTGAACATCATCGGGTAATCCCAGTTGTAGATACGGCAGGTGGCACAGCATTTGTTTTTCATCATCCACGCTTGGAACGGACAGAAAAACATAATGCAAATTATATCGCATACGCTAAACGCAAGAGAAATAAGCACCAAAACGTCGGCACTGAATATACCAAGGAAATATAGAATACCGAAAACAGAGTTGAGCGCTACCCACGCACCGAAAACAAGGAGTGTGCGCTTTGGGCTTTGCTTTAAGGGACTTTTTCTTTCTGCCTTTTCCGCTGATGCGTAATGCGCTTTGAACATTTTTTGGTTTCCTATCGGCTCGTGCTTAGTCGGAAAGAAGCGCAGGAGCATTTCGACACCGAAAATCACTGTCATCAAAATAAGAAAGACGGGGATTGTGTCAATATCGCCGAACAAAACGTTACCGTCCTTATAATTTCCGCCTAAAATCAAGAAAACAACGTAGTATGCAAGCGCCGAAACAAAAAGCACACCGCGATATATTAACTTAAAAAGAAGCGATTTTGATGTTTTTGTCCATTTTCCTTTCGCCATACTACCTCCAAATTACTGTTTTTTAGACACAGGGTCGCCTAAATTATCTAAATGATATATCCTTAATATCAATTATTCCATCACCCTCGTATGTAAAATATACGGGGTAGGTGCCGTTTTCTATATTAACGCTTGTATATGCCCAAGTCCACGTGTCCGCTCCGCCGATATCAATTTCTCCGACGGGTGCTTCGTTTTCCCCAAGCTTAATATATACCTTACCGCTTGGCTTTCTTTGTCCGTCGCGGTAGTTAATTCCGATTTCTTTAACACCGTCAAAGCTAAAATACTTAAAGCCCATTACCGTGCCATCGTGTATCTCGCTTGCAAAGTGATCCTCTCCCTCGCTCGTTAGATGAGGACATTCAAAATCGTACGTTCCGTGTGGCAGCTTACCGTCTGTTAAATTGCAGGAAACAAACGCGGAAAACTCACCATTTGCGACAAGGGGTCCGCCATTTAAGCCCGAGGAGGTCATCTCAACCTGCGGGATAAAGCCGTTTTCCAAAATCTTAATTTTCTCAGCGCAAGCTTGACGTGAAAACTCATTTTTTCTTGTCTGACGGTGGTAGAAAACGTACCACTCTCCGTTTATATTTTCAATTCCGCCGTGGGTGTTGCCTGTGCGTGATAAGCGGTCATTTGGCAATCTGCCGTTATAACCGATATCGCCGTTTGAAATTATAACACCGCCGAACTTAAAATCTCTGTCGTGATAATCGCTCACCGCATACGCAAGCTCGTGGTTTTTTATGGTTGAGTAAATAAAATAATATTTGTCGCCCACCTTTCTCATCGAGCTTCCCTCAAAGAAGGGGTGATCCTTAAATTCAGTATCGTAATACGTAAGTGGGAAAATGTGATACGGCTTATGCTTTACAGTCATCATATCGTCTTGAAGCTCGACCACAACAGGGCCTTGAACGCCGCCCTCGGTGCTTTCGATTTCCTCGCGTGTTTTCTTGTAAAGCTGCATTTGCTTTTTAATGCTTTCTTCGCGCGTGATATTTGGATTTTCGTCAAAATCGTACCACATTCCGTAATATAGATATATGTGACCGTTATCGTTTATAAGTCCGGGGTCGAAAATTGCGAAATCCTGAAGAGGTGTGCCGTCGGGATTTTTGACAAAGCCGAGGTATTCAAACGGACCTGCGGGCGAGTCCGCCACGGCAACGCTCATAATATAGCTGCAATTTGGGTACTGCTCCGCCATTGAATAGTAAAGGTAATACTTACCGTCGTTTCCGCGCACAACGTCGGGTGCGAACATATAGTGGTAATCCTTGTAAAGAGGGTCTTGGCTTGCTTTGAAAATCACGCCCTCGTATCTCCAGCTTGTAAGGTCGTCAACGGGTGCTGAGTACGTAACGTAGTCGAGCATACAGAAGGTGTCACCGCCCTCCTTATCGTGTGAGCCGTAGATATAAACTCTGTCACCGAAAACGTGTGGCTCGGCATCGGGAATATATTCGTTAATAGGGGTATAGGGGTTAAACACCTGCTTCATATCTTCTCCTTTTTGGGGCAAAATCAGACACTTCACCCACTGTTTTGTGAAATTTCAACTTGTTTACTTAAATTCCCAGTGCGGCATCCGCACATATTTTGCGGTATTCTTCGAGCGCCTCAGGGGTGAGGTCGCAGTGGTCACGGTCCTTAACCACGGTAAAGGAAATATCCTTGCCGTATTCCTTCATTTTTTCAACGAAGACGCGCGAATGCTTATCAATATTAACCGCGCTGTCCTTGTCACAATGGAAAAGGTGGTATTTTACGTTTGGCATATTTTCTGCCATATGGTAAGGTGATGCTTTTGCAAGCACCTCGTCAAGCGTGCCGCTTTCGTTGTATAACGAGCTATAAAGCGTTCTCGGTAAATCAACTCTTTCAGTAAAGTGGAAAACGAGGTCGCAAACAGGACAGTTCGTTACGCAAGCAACAGGTGTGCGCTTTGCATATTTTGTGTAAACGAGTGCGCTTTGTCCACCCATACTGCCGCCGCTTGAAACAATGCGAGTGCTTTCGGGCAAATTGTATTTTTCGAAAAGCAAATCAAGAATTTCGTCCGTATATGAAACGGCTTGCTTGTTCATCCACGCCCAAGGGTTATTGTACGGCACGACGAAAAGAATATTTTTCTCAGCAAGATACTTACCGAAATCGGTTTCGTCCCAGTACATAGCTTGGCATCCAAGACCAAAGAAATCAAGCACAACGCCTTTAATTTCTCCGTCTATAATTTTGTCGTTAACGTATGCGAAATTTCTTAAATTTTCATAATTAATTATCTTTTCCATAAGCACCTCACGGTTATTTTTCTTTACCTTTTAAGTATAACATACGCGCGCGATAAAATCAATATTATTCTCTCAATACTTTATAATGTATATTTTTTATAATTCGCAGTAAAATTTTTGCATAGAGATAAAAAACAGCGACACGTGTCGCTGTTTTTTGGCTTTTTAGTTTTCTTTTTTCTTAAAAATCGGAAGTCCGATAAGGACACCGCCACATGCGCTGATGAATGCGATAACAACCTTGATAAGCAATTCGCAATTATAAACTACGTAATTCGCAAACGCACCAAGTCCTCTTGCCTCAAGAGCAATACCTCTATATGCAAACATTGATCTGAATGCGTCCTTGAAAGCGCCGTTAAAAAGTGCTTCGGCAAGATTGATGTGAATTCTAATCCATTCGAGCGAGAGTGCGAAAACGCTCACGAGCATAAGTAATGCAAAGGCAAGCAACAACGCGGCAAGAACCAATGATACAATTTTCTTCATAGCTATTCTCCTTATATTTTCTTACCTTCATTATATCATTTACGCTATACTTTGTCAAGTAGGCACCCAAAGCTCATTTTTCGCTCTGTTGCCCCCCTTGGCAGTGCAAAAAAAGAGCGACACGTGTCGCTCTTTCTTAGTTTTATGCTTCTTGATTTTCAAGCTTCCTTTTTATTTTTTCTTGTTTCTTTTCAAGCTTTGCAAGTTTCTTCTCTTTTTTTGCGTTTTGAGAAGCTATTGCTTTGTTTGATTTAAGAGATAATATAACGAACGCCACGCCCAAAAGTGCGGCAATTGCATAAACGTAATTATCAAGCTTCCACAAATTAAATCTTGGAAGCATTATGATAAATGAAGACATTGGCACCTTCCCCATAATTAAATCGATAAGTGTTCTTATCCAAACTGCGCTGTCAACAAAGCCGATAACAAGATTGCTTGCAAAAATTCCGACGAATGCAATAATCAATACAATCTTTCCTGCCTTGCTAATTTTGTTGCCGATTTTAGGAATTGCAAAGGAAAGCAAAATGAGTGCAAGGGAGATAAATCCAAGCGCAACCGATGCGTCGTTTACAAAATTTGCAAAGCCTGAAACGGTAGATGCAATAAAGCAAAGCGTGAAGCTTTTAAGATAAGATTGATTGTTATATAGGTTCAATCTTAAGTCTTCATCAAATGAATGAAGGTGTGCGGTGTGACCTTGGTAATAAACGTGATATCTTTCAAAAACATCGCCCATGCCGATAGAGTCTATCATCCCCACTACACGTATTAGCATATCGTATGCAAGATATGAAACCATAAACAGAGCGATAATTAACATCAGCGCCGCGAGTGCAATCGATACAATTTTTTTAGCCATTGTTATTCTCCTTAAAAATATGATAATTTAATGTTATCACATTGAAAGAATTTTGTCAAGAATAATAGCCACTAATCTCGCTTTTTCAAAGAAAAAGCACCCGTTTGGGTGCTTTCTTTGTTATCTTAATTCGGCAATATCGAGAATTAAACGCTCAGTCTTTTCCCAGCCGAGGCACGGGTCGGTAATTGACTGACCGTACGTGCAGCCGTCGGGCTTTTGTGCGCCGTCCTCAATGTAGGACTCGATCATAAGACCCTTAACGAGCTTTTTAACGTCGGGATTGTGACGGGTTGAGTGCAGAATTTCCTTTGCAATTCTAATTTGCTCAAGGTATTTTTTGCCTGAGTTTGCATGGTTGGTATCAACTATCACACCGGGGTTTACAAGATTTGTCTTTGCGTACGCTTCGGCAAGATGAGATAGGTCCTCGTAGTGATAGTTTGGAAGCGATTGACCGTGCTTGTTTACGTAGCCTCTTAAAATTGCGTGAGTGAGCGGATTGCCCTCGGTGGAAACCTCCCAGCCACGGTAAATAAAGGTGTGCTTGTGTTGTCCTGCCGTTATTGAGTTCATCATAACGGAAATGTCGCCGCTCGTTGGATTTTTCATACCAACAGGAATATCAAGACCGCTTGCGGTTAATCTATGCTCCTGGTTTTCAACGGAGCGCGCGCCTATTGCAACGTAGGAAAGTAAGTCGTTTAAGTATCGGTAGTTATAGGGGTAAAGCATCTCGTCCGCACATGTAAAGCCTGTTTGTTCTATTGCTTTTATGTGGAGCTTACGGATTGAGATAAGTCCGTTTAGCATATCCGGCTCCTCTTGTGGGTTTGGCTGATGAAGCATACCCTTGTAGCCGTCGCCTGTTGTCCTTGGCTTGTTGGTGTAGATGCGGGGGATAATAACTATTTTGTCCTTAACCTTTTCCTGTACGTTTCTTAAACGGCTGATGTAGTCAAGAACCGAGTCCTCTCGGTCTGCAGAACAAGGACCAATGACAAGAACAAGCTTATCACTTTCGCCCGTAAAGACACTTGCAATCTCCTTGTCGTTTTGTTCTTTTGTCGCTAACATTTCACTTGTAACAGGATACATTTCTTTGATTTCCTGCGGAATTGGTAGCTTGCGTTTGAAATTCATGTTCATGTCGATTTCTCCTTTTCTTTAATTTTTTTGCCTTTCGGCTATTTTTCGCCCGACGGGCGTTTTATTCTTTGGGTCGGCTATCAAATAAGAGATTATTTTTTGTCAAAATATGTGCGTCGCTCGGTCGAGATACGCATAATTTCCTTCATTTTTTCAGTGTCCTCGCACTCAATTGCGTCCTTTAGCTCGCTAAATTTGTCGATAAATAAGTCCATTTGGGAAAGAAGCTCACCCTTATTTAGTAAGAAAAGCTCCGTCCACATTGTTTCGTTGATTTTTGCAATACGGGTAAGGTCGCGGAAGGAGTCACCTGTGTAGTTAACAAGCTCGCGCGATTCCTTACAGGTCATAAGTGAAACCGCGATACAGTGAGTGAGCTGAGAGAGAAATCCTATCATTTCGTCGTGCTTCTCGGGGCTTAATTCACATACGGTTTTGAAGCCGAGGATTTTGCCAAGCTCGCGGCAGCAGTTGATTCCCTCGGGTGTATTTTTTTCGGTTGGGGTTACGATATAGTTGGCGTTTCTGAAAATAGATTTGTCAGCGTTTTCAACGCCGTAAACCTCTTTACCCGCCATTGGGTGCGCTCCGATAAATTCAATTTCTGGGCGAAGCATATCTTGGATTTTATAAACTATGGGCGTTTTAACGCCTGTAACGTCGGTTAGAACCGCGCCGTCCTTTATATAGTCTTGATATTTTTCGAGCCACTCGGTTAAAACCTTGGGGTAAAGAGCGAAAACTACAACGTCAAAGCGAGAAACGTACTCCCTTGTAACCTCTGTTGCGCCGCTTGAAATTATCCCCTTGTTAAGTGCGAAATCTATTGACTTTTGCGAGCGCGTTATCGCGCCAACCTCGTAGCCAAGATCGCTAAGCGCTTCAGCATAGCTGCCGCCTATAAGACCAAGACCGACAATCAAAAATTTAACGTCCTTGATTATTTTCATTTTATTTCCTCCCATTTTACGCCGAGACGTCCAATATCTTCAAAGAAATTGGGATAGCTTTTTTTCACACATTCGCATCCTATAAGCGTGCCGCCACAGGTTGAAAGCACACATGCAAGCGACATTGCAATACGGTGGTCATTATGGCAATATAGCTCTTGGTTTTCGCGAATTTTATCAATTTTAGAAACAGTCGCCTCGTTTTCAAAAATTTGAACGCTCCCGCCAAGCTTTTCAAGCTCGCTTGATATTGATACTACTCGGTCACTTTCCTTTATTGCCAAGCGCTTAGTGCCTGTAAAGCGCGCGCCGTTTTTTAGTGCGGCAAGTGCAAAGCACACAGGTCCGATATCAGGACATGAGGAAAGCGACAAGGTTGGCGCTATGGTATTTATTTTTTCAAAGTAGCTTTTGTATGCACAGTCGGGTTGAATTGTATTGGAATTTAGTCCCAAAACAGACACGTCTCCGCCCAAAACGTTAAATGCGTCCAAAAATGCGGCGTTTGAAAAATCCCCCTCGGCAATAGCGTTGTGCGGTTTATATTTTTGGTTACCCTTTATATAAATCTCATTTTCTAGGCGTGTGGCTTCAATGCCAAACCTCTTTACCGTATCTAAGGTTATATCAACGTAAGCTTCGCTTTCGAGCGGTGTGGTTATTACAATTTTGCTATCGCCCGAAAGAAGCGGCAAAGCAAAGATAAGACCGCTTATAAACTGACTGCTAACGTCGCCGCGCAGATAAAACGTGTCGGGCTTTAGATTTCCCGATACGTCAATTCGGTCTTCATTGACTTCAAATTTAATGCCCTGCTTCTTAAACGCTTCCTCGTAAACACCTATACCGCGGCTAATAAGCCTTTTAGTGCCAAGAAAGGTTGCTTTTTCCTTAAATGCAAGCGCGATAGGAATGAAAAATCTAAGCGTGCTACCGCTCTCATAGCAATCAAAAAACGCATGCTCATTTGATATTTCAGTGCCAAAAAGCGACACAGAGTCGCCTGTTTTTTCACATTTTATGCCGAGGGCGCGTATGCATGAAAGAGTTGCTTGCATATCCGCACTATCTATAATTCCGCTGATTTTGCTCTCCCCCCTTGCAAGGGCGGCAGAGATAAGCAGGCGGTGAGCGTAGCTTTTCGACGGTGGCGCATTTATTTCGCCACGCGCTAAGCTCTTGTATATTTTAATATTCATTTTAAGTATTCCTTCAAAAATTTAAGCGCTGTAACGTAGCCCTGTATGCCCTCGCCCGTTACGGTTTTAACGCACGCCTCGCGCACGTAGCTCACTTGGCGGAAGCCTTCGCGCTCCTCAACCTTGGAAATATGCACCTCAACGGTTGGAATTGCAACCGATTTTAATGCATCGAGCAAGGCTATGCTCGTGTGTGTGTAGGCGGCAGGATTAAAAATAATGCCGTCTACCCCTTGAAAATATGCATTTTGAATAGCATCAACCAAGTCACCCTCGTGATTTGACTGATAAAACTCAATTTCTGTGCCATCGGCATTTTCAAGAACGAGACTTTTTAAGTCTTCGTAGCTCTCTCTGCCGTAGTGCTTCGGCTCACGAATGCCAAGCATATTTATGTTAGGACCATTTAATACTAAAATTTTCATTTATAAAATTCCTTCAAAATTAAATCCACAACCTCGCTTACAGCTCCGTTTGCAGAAATAGAAGCATCGGCGGATTTTTTGTATATTTCGTATCTTTCGTTATATCTTTTTTCTATCGCTTCTCTTGACGATGCGGTAGGTCGATTTGAGGTTGGCATAAGCAAGTCAATATCTCTGTCAAGGAAATATAGCTTTCCGTTTTGTTTAAGCGCTCTTACGTTTTCCTCTTTTAAGATTGCACCGCCGCCTGTTGCAATAACAAAACCGTTGAATTTAGACACTTCACCAACTGTTTTTGCTTCAAGCTCTCTAAAATAGCTCTCACCGTGCTTTTGAAAAATCTCGGAAATTTCCATTCCCTCGCGCTTGACAATTTCTTCGTCGGTATCGATAAATTGCTTTCCAACTTTACTTGCAAGCAGCTTGCCAACCGTGCTTTTTCCCGATGAGGGCATACCTATCAAGGCTATATTGCTTTTTTGGGTGATGAGCTCGTTATATATTTTCTCGGTTAAGTCACTCGGTGCTTTTTTATCGGTAAAAAGCTCATATGCTCTTATAGCTTGTGAAACGAGCATATGTAGACCGCCGCGTGCGCTAATATTCTTTTTGCGCGCATTCAAAACAAGATTTGTTTTGAGTGGGTTATATATAGCGTCTAAAACGAGCGAAAGCTTAGGTAGCTTGTCTATATTGAGGGGACATTCTTCGTTTTTCGGGTACATTCCGACGGGGGACGTGTTTATAATTACGTCTGTGTCTTGGTGATTTTCATATAATTTCTCGTAGGTTATTGCTCCTTGCTTTTCTCGGTATGAAACGAAAATTACACTTTTCGCGCCCATATCGCTAACCACTGCGTAGGCAGTTTTCGACGTGCCGCCTGTGCCGAGAATTGCAACCTTTTTGTCTTTTAGCGATACACCCGTTTTCAAAATAAGCGAGCGCATACCGAAATAGTCGGTGTTATAGCCGTGGAGCTTACCGTTTTTGTTGACTATTGTGTTAACCGCGCCGATTTTTTTTGCATGCTCATCAATTTCGTCAAGAAACGGGATAACCGCTTGCTTATACGGTATCGTAACGTTAATTGCTGAAAAGCCGCGCGATTTTATGAAGCCTTCAAGATTTTGGGGTTCAATTTCGCAAATTTCGTACACGTAGTCGCCTATTTTTTCGTGAATTTCTTTTGAAAAGCTATGACCGAGATGCTCACCGATAAGGCCGTATTTCATTTTTGCTCCCCCTTTTCTTGATTTTTTAATTTATTCCGTTTAAGAAAACATCCGTGCCGTAGCGCGATGCAAGCATATCACTCACCGCGACAGCAAGCACGCTATCAACGACAACCGATGCGCGACGCACAATAGCAGGGTCGTGTCTGCCCTTTATTTCAAGAGTTACGTTTTCCATTTTTTCAGTATCAACGCTTCCCTGTACCTTTGCAATTGACGGCGTTGGCTTAACTGCGCACTTAACTATAATAGGCATTGAGTTTGTAATGCCGCCGTTTATGCCGCCCGAATGGTTCGTTTTCGTTAAAATTTTGCCGTTATTTATATAGAAGCTATCGTTTGCTTCGCTTCCACGCATTCTTGCAAGGTCAAAGCCGCTTCCAAATTCAATTCCCTTAATTCCGCCTATCGAGAAAAGCGCGTGAGAAATTACACTCTCAACACTGTCAAACCAAGGCTCGCCAATGCCTGCGGGCATACCAATAATAGCACTTTCAAGTATTCCTCCAACGCTATCGCAGTCAAGCCTTGCTTTTTCAATTTCCGCCATCATTTCTTCGCTTGCGTCCCTTATTGTCGGAAAAAGCTTGTCCTTTATTATTTCAAGCTCGTTTTCTATCATTGAAAACGGAGCGTCCTTGACACCCGCACACTCTAAAATATGAGTGCCGATTTTAATTCCGAGCTTGTTTAGGTGCGGAAGCAAAACAGCGCCTGCCGCAACGAGTGCTGCCGTAATTCTGCCCGAGAAATGTCCGCCGCCGCGATAATCCTCGTATCCGTGATATTTGACGGAAGCGGCATAATCCGCGTGGGACGGGCGAGGTGCGATTTTTTGATAGTCACCGCTTCTTGTATCCTCGTTTGGAATAATAATTGTAAGAGGTGTGCCTGTGGTTTTGCCCTCAAATATACCGCTTATTATTTCGTAATTATCCTTTTCGCGCCTTTTTGTGTCTGTGGCGAGTGAGGGACGGCGGCGAGATAGTTGACTGCTTATAAAATCGGTATCTACGTAAAGTCCCGGGCAAAGTCCGTCTATTACTACGCCGATATATTTACCGTGGCTTTCGCCGAAAAGCGTTAAAGCAAGAGAGCTTCCAAACGTATTTTTCATATTATGCCTCCCCCTCTATATATTTTTTAATTTCCTCTATTTTAATTTTTCTAAGCTCAAAGCTTCCTATTCTCGGCACGTATGCAATTGTGATTTCGTCCCCACTTGATTTTTTGTCTTTTTTGATATATGAAAGCAAAATGTCCGTGGGAGTGTCGCATTTTGTAGGTAAACCGTACTTTTTAAGAAGCGCTTCTATACGAAGTCGGGCTTCCTTTTCAGCCATAGGAAGCATACCGATGGCAACACATTCACCGTGTAAAAGTGTACCAAGCCCTACGTTTGATTCAACCGCGTGGCCAATGGTGTGTCCAAAATTCAAAACCTTGCGTAAATTCTTTTCATACGGGTCGTTTTCCACAACGTGCTTTTTGATTTTCAGTCCGCCAAGAATAACGTCCTCTAAAATTTTGTCAAGGTCGGTTTCGTTTTCAAGAAGCGTAAACATCTCCTCGTCCATTGTGGCAAACATCTTTATTCCCTCGCAAAGACCCGCCATTTTCTGCCTTTTGTCAAGAGTTTTCAAGGTGTCGGGGTCAATTACAACCTTTTTTGGCTGATAAAATGCGCCGACACAGTTTTTAATACCGTCAAGGTCTATCGCAACCTTGCCGCCAATTGATGAATCAAGCTGAGAAAGGAGCGTTGTCGGAACGTTATAAAAATCAATTCCGCGCATATAGCTTGCGGCAACAAATCCGCCAAGGTCACCAACCACACCGCCACCGACGGACACTACACAGTCAGTACGTGTAAACTCATTTTTTAACATAAACGAAAGAATATTTTTGTAGCTTTCAAACGATTTTGACACTTCCCCTGCTTCTACGGTATAGACAAATGCGTTTTTTGATGCGCGCGCTACCTCCCTTGCATACTCACTTGGCACGCCCGAGTCGGTTAAAATCAACACCTTGCGGTCAAGGTAAAGATGCTCACCTATTTTTGAAAGCACGCCGTTTTCAATTATAATATCATAGGATTTTTCTCCCATATTTATCGGTAAAATCATCTTTTTAACCTCCCTGTGTCTGATTTTTGGCTATTTTTTATGAACGGTAAGTGCCAACGAGCTTGCATACGTCGCAGGTGGCAGACAGCTCCCTTAGCATATCCTTGCCGTTTTGGGTGTTAACGTTTCCGTCCGCTTCAACGAAGAAATAGTAGCTCCAAAGCAGCTCCTTCATCGGTCGGGAACGTAAATTTCTCATATTAAAGCGGTGTGCGCCGATAATATCAATAGTTTTTGCAAGCGCGCCTGCCTCGTTTTTAACTGTGAACACAAGCATAAAATGCTCGTTTGAATGGTGCTTGCCATCGCTTGTAAGAAGGCTTTGCGTTTTTGAGAATGCAACGAAGCGCGTTGTATTAGTGCGGCTTTCGTTTATATTTTTTTCGATAATTTCAAGGTCGAAAAGCTCCGCCGTTTCCTCTGATGCAATTGCCGCAACCGCCCTCTGTCCAAGCTCCTTTACCCTTTTTGCCGAAGCGGCAGTATTTTGCGTGCCGACGATTTCAAAGGAATGCTCCTTTATATATTTATCGCATTGCATAAGTGCTTGCGGATGGCTCATAACCGTTTTTATATCACCAAGCTTGGCGCCTTTAATGCCGAGAAGGCAATGACTGATTTCAAGGTCAAGCACGTTATTTACAAAAAGTGTGCCCGAAAAGAGTAAGTCCATAACCGTTGAAACGTCACCTGCAAAGCTGTTTTCGATAGGCAAAACCGAAACGTCGCACTCTCCGCTTTCGGTTGCGCGATACGCGCTTTCAAAGTCGGGATACGAAACGAGCGTTGCCTCTGGGTACATTCTCTTAGCGGCAATATACGCAAAAGCACCCTCAACTCCCGAATAAGCAACTCTTAGCCCTTCGTTTAGTCTTGCTTGATACGCACGGGAAAGGGACATATTGTTTTTAAGAAAATCAATATAATATTCACGCACTATCGGGTCGCTTATAAGCTCGCTATTCGTTTTAATTAGCTCATTTTCTCTGTTTTTGTCAAAAATCGGCAATGCGTGTTCCTTTTTATAAGAGGCAACGAATGCGGCGTTTTCCATTCTTTTTTCAAAAAGCTGCGCCATTTCCTTGTCAATTTTGCTTATTTCTTTTCTTATTTCGTCAAGATTTTTCACGCCTTTACCTCCATTTGCGATATGCCACAATGGCGTTTTTCCATCGTGGCACTAAATAATATATATAATATTATAAACCCATTATTTTTTAATGTCAATATAAATTGTGACTTTTTTGATTTAACGCGCTAAAATATTTCGCAAGGTTAAGATAAATTGTCAAGATAAGTGCAACAAGAATTAAACGAAAAAAGATGCGTGCCGAAGCACGCATCTTTCGATATGATTATTTAACTACGTAGAATGAAACAGTAGCAGCTGTTGAAGCTGTAATTGTAATTGAAGCTACGTCATTTGCAATTTCAGTAAGGTCAACGAAGCATGTGCCGCTTGCAGTTGTAACAACGTTAATTACGCCGATATCTGTGCCGTCATCAACAACGTCGTAGGTTGTGATAGCGCCGTCCTTGCCGTTAACTGTAATTGTGTAGGTTGTTCCAACGTCACCCTTGAATTCGATAAGAGCCGCGCCCTTTTCAAATTCCTTAGTAAATGCTGTGTCAGCTGTAAGAGCGTCAGGAGCATCAGGTGTCTTTGTACCTGTGATAACTACGCCGATACCGCATGTGTCGCAGGTTTCGCCTTCTGCGTGTGTGCAGAGCTTGTAATCCTTTGTATCAATTACTGTTGTTTCATTGATATAAGTAGCTGAGCAAGACTCACAAACTATAGTGCCGTCCTCAGTTGGAGCTGAGAATGTGTGAGGTGTTCTTGCAACGTAGTCTCTATCCTGTGTTGCAACACAGTTAGCATCTGCTGAGCAGCCGTAGGTTGTAAAGCCGTAGGTTGAGCATGTTGGGTAAGTTGTTTCGCCTGTTACGTCATATACGTGGTTGCCGTGTGGCATTGCAGCTGTATCCTCATCGTATGCGAAGAAATCTCTTTCACAGTTCGTGCAGAAGTAAACGCCGCGTGTGATACATGTTGGAGCTGCCTTATATTCACCCTGTGTATAGCCAAGGTGTCTTGCACCGTTGTTTTCTTCACCGTTAAGGTTAATTGCGGTGTAGTCACATCTTGTGCAGTTGTATGGGTAGTTACCGTCTGTTAAGCATGTTGGAACGCCGTTTGTAAGAAGGCTCTCTGTAAGAACCATATCGTGACCGAGCATTGTAACAAAGTCTCTGTTTTCTGTTGCTACACAACCGCTATCTGCTGAGCATCCGTAGATTGTATAACCGTCAGCTGTACAAACAGGAGCAACTGTTTCAACGTTGATATCGAATACGTGTGCGCCTGTAGGTGCAATTTCACGGCGGTAAGCTGCGATGTATTCCTCGTTCTTGTCAGCTGCTTCCTCTGTGCAGAAGCCACAGTCATCAACTGTACAAACAACCCATTCGTAGCCTACTGTGATACATGTAGGATTGAGCAATACCTTATATACAAAATCAGCCTCTGTGGCGTCAGCTCTTTCGTATGAGTGACCGAGTGCAGGATCTGTTGCTTCCTTAAGTGTTTCGCCACAGCCGTTTGCACAAGCGTTAATTACGTAACCTGCAACAGTACATGTTGGGTCTGCAAAATCAACGAACTCTGTGAAATCGTGACCGAGCTTTGCATAGTTTTCAGCAAGTGGGTCGCTATTTGCAACCATATCCTCATATGTGATAACCTTGCTTGCATCACAACCGTCTGCTGTACAGTTATATGTGATAAAGCCGTCAACAGTACATGTTGGTTCTGTTGGAACGAAGCCGTCAATGCCGTCAAAATCTGCTCTTTCATATGTATGACCGAGCTTTGGAATTGTAACACGGTTGCCGTCACCGTTACCGCAAATTGTACAAACGTTATCAGTATAACCGGCAGTTGTACATGTTGGTGCAACCTCAACCGGCTTGTAGTCATGTCCTGCAGCTGAATAGTCAGGTCTTGTTTCGTTACGGTTTTCTGTAGCTTGGCAGGTTGAGCATTCGTAAATATCATAACCGCCAGCAGCACAGGTAGCCGCGATTGTTTCCTTAAATTCCCACTTGTGACCGAGTGCAGCCGCTGTCTTTTGTGTAGTTGCACCGCAAAGTGAGCATGTCATTGGTGTTTGACCTGCTGTTTCGCAAGTAGCAGTTGTTGTGCCCTCAACCCAAGCGTGTTCGCATTGCTTGCCGCAAGCAGCCAAAACGCAAACGAGGAGTGAAACTACAACAAGTGCAATAAGTAATTTCTTTTTCATGATTTTCTCCTTATATGAAATTAAATTTTCACATCATTATTATATAATAATGCAAGCCAACTGTCAAGGTACTTGTACGTTTTTTGGTTATTTGAACAATTAAGAGGTATGCTTTTTGTGCATTTTAACCATAACTTATTGTTGTGCGCTATCGCGCGCGTAAAAATAAATAGGTGCAGATGATTTTTTTCTCTCTGCACCCGTTATTATTTTATTTACTCATTTTCGCCTAAGGAGCTTTCATTTTCCTCGTTTTCGCTTAAAGCGTTTTCCTCATCTGATTTGATGTCGTCTTTTGCCATATCAAGCTGCTTAGCTTCCTCTTCGGAAACAGTCACCTCGCTGATATTTTCGTTTGGCTTTTCAGTTGACTGCTCGCTTGTCTCGTCGCTAAGGCCAAGCTCGGCTTCAAGACGTCTGCGCTCTGCCTCCGCTTCTTCCTTTGCGCGCTTTATTTCCTCGGCGCGGCGCTTGTTTTCCTCCTCGCTTCTCCTTTTCTTTTCGGTCATCAAGGATTCAACCTCGTCCATCGTAACGCCGTCTTGCATAGCCAGAGCAAACTGCTCGTCGTCCATAATTTCGTTACGCATCAAAAATTCCGTAATGAAATCAAGCTTTTCGCGCTTTTCCAAAAGAATTTCCTTCGCCATATTGTAAGCTTCGTCAACGATTTTCTTAATTTCCGCATCGATTTTAGCAGCAGTTGCATCGGAGTAGTCGGGGTTTTGAGAGAAGTCTCTGCCGAGGAACACCTCGCTTTGACTGTGAGACGAGCCATAGTGAATAGTACCAAGCTCCTCGCTCATACCGTAAACGGTAACCATTTTTCTTGCAACCTCAGTAGCACGCATAATATCGTTAGATGCGCCGCCTGTGTAGTCACCGAAAATTATCTGCTCCGCAACGCGTCCGCCGAGCATCATAGCAATTCTTTCCTTCATTTCCTGCTTGGATTCGCTATATTTGTCCTCGGTTGGCGGAGTTAAGGTGTAGCCAAGTGCACGTCCGCTTGGAATAATTGAAATTTGGCGAACGGGGTCCTGCGTTGGCAAAACGTGTGAAAGAATTGCGTGGCCTGCCTCGTGGTAGGCGGTATTTTTTCTTTCCTTCTCGTTCATTCGTCTTGCCTTCTTTTGAGTACCTACGGTAATTTTAATCATAGCGTCCTCAATTTCAGCCATACCGATAAGTGTTTTTGAGCGGCGTGCCGCCAAAAGCGCACTTTCATTAAGAAGGTTTGCAAGGTCGGCACCTGTAAAGCCAACCGTTGTTTGAGCAACCTTGTGTAGATCAACGCCCTCTTCAAGCGGCTTGTTCTTTGAGTGAACCGCCAAAATTGCCTCTCTTCCCTTAATATCGGGGTAGCCTATTGTAACCTGACGGTCAAATCTGCCCGGACGTAGGAGCGCAGAGTCAAGAATGTCGGGGCGGTTCGTTGCCGCCATAACTATAATGCCCGAATGTCCGTCAAAGCCGTCCATTTCAACAAGAAGCTGGTTTAAGGTTTGCTCTCTTTCGTCGTGACCGCCGCCAAGGCCTGCGCCTCTTTGACGTCCAACGGCGTCTATTTCATCAATAAAGATAATTGCCGCAGGTGATTTTCTTGCGTTATCAAAAAGGTCTCTTACACGGGAAGCACCGACACCGACGTACATTTCAACGAAGTCAGAGCCTGACATTGAGTAAAACGGAACGCCTGCCTCGCCTGCAACCGCCTTAGCAAGAAGCGTTTTACCTGTACCCGGAGGGCCTACTAAAAGCACACCGTGTGGAATTTTTGCGCCGAGGTGTGTGAATTTTGAAGGATTTTTGAGGTATTCAACGCATTCCTCAAGCTCCTCCTTTTCCTCGTCCGCACCTGCAACGTCAGCAAAGGTAACCTTTTTATCACCCTCGCTCACGGTTCTTGCCTTGGATTTACCAAAGCCGCCCATACCGTCCTTTTTGGACTGACGAAGGATGAAAATAACAAAGACAATAATGCCTGCAAACATAAGAAGCGTTGGCAAGAATGAAAGAATTGTGCCCCAGTTAAAGTTGTTCGGCGGAACTATGATACGCGCATCCTCTGCCAAATTCCAAGAGGAGTTGCCTTCCCACATTTTTTCAATTTTAGCGAGATCGCCGTCACCGTAATACGGTGCAAAGAAATCGTGATACTCAACCTGTGTGAATTTGCAAACGATGCTCTTGTCGTTGCCCTCTTCGTCCTTCACAATTATCGTCATTTTGTTATTGTTCAGGTTGAATTGATAGCCGTAAACCTCGTTTCTCTCGAAATAGCCGAGCATCTCATTATAGCTACAGGTCTTTGGCTTGCCGTAGCCGTTGAATATAGAAACTATGGAAGCTATAAGTACGGTTATTATAACGAGGTAGAATATAATAGCGCCTATATTTATTTTTTTCTTCATTTATTTCCTCCGTGTAGGTTGCTTGCGTAAATTAAAACGCGACGCAAGAATTGCAATATGTATTTATTTTGTGTAAATCTCGGGCTTCAATACTCCAACGTATGGGAGTGTGCGGTAATTTTCCGCATAGTCAAGACCGTAGCCGATAACGAACTCGTCGGGAATTTCAGTGCCAACGTAGTCGGGGGTGAAGTTCACCTCTCTGCGTGACGGCTTATCAAGAAGGGTAACCGTTTTAACGCTCTTTGCCCCTGCAAGCGTTAAATACTCGCAAAGATACGAAAGCGTTCTTCCGCTGTCGATAATGTCCTCGACAACCAAAATATCAAGCTCGGACAAGTCGTTTCTGTGTAGGTCAAGAATAATATTTATCTTGCCTGAGGTCTTTGTACCCGCGCCGTATGAGGAAACCCTCATAAAATCAATTTGCATAGGAAGGTTGATTTTTTTCATAAGATCGGACATAAACACCACGCTTCCTTTTAGTATACCCAAAAGAAGGAGATTTTTGTCCTTATAATCATTTTCTATTTTTTCTGCTAAGGTGCTTGTAATTTTGTCAAGCTCCGCTTCGTTCAAAAGAACCTTTTCAACGTCGTTAATCATTTTTGCTTCCTTTCTCGAAAACCGTAACAATATAGTCCTTGCCCGAATAGCCATCACCCACTAAAACACCGGGTATGCAAATTACTTTTCCGTCATTTATGATAAGCGGAATTTTATCACGCAAATGCGAGGGAATATGAATGTCAACGAAAAGCTTTTTAATTTTTTTCGTCATACCGCCGTGCTTAACCGTATCGCCCGATTTTCGTGAGCGCGCGGTAAGAGGCGTTTTTATTTTTTGGCTATTTAATGAAATTTTATATTTGGCAAAATATCCGCTTGGTACGTTTTCTTCGTTTAACGAAATATATGCGTCTATTTCGGGTAAATAGGTCAAGCTCTTGGCAAGCTCATATGAATATTCAAGCTTTTTTAGCTGATTTAAGTCGGTAAAATGTGCGTATCCGCGCTCTATCTTAAACGCCTTGTCTCCGTGCAAGCAGATATACGAGCCAACCTCGGCGCGCTTGCCAAGCTCTATTATGCTTTTTTGTGCGGTATAGTCAAGCGTACCGCCGAAAAGCTTAACTAAAAGGCGCGTAAGAATTGGCAAATCAAGCGTTGAAAACAGCTCTTGGGGAATTTTTTCGCTCGAAACACCGCTTTTTATAATTTCGTCAACCCTTGCCCCGAAATATTCCTCGTCCTGACGCAAAATTTCGCCAAGGCGCAAGCAAGACTCCAAAACGGCAGGATTTAGCTCCTTTAATTCGGGAATTACTTTGTGCCTTATACGGTTTCTTGTATATTTTGTATCGGAATTCGTCGAGTCGGTAACGTACGGAATTTGATTTTTCTCACAGTAGCGAAGCACCTCGCTCTTTGAGACCTCGATAAGCGGACGGCGAACGTTGCCATGCACCGCACGAATGCCAATAAGACCGCGCACGCCCGTACCGCGAGAAAGATTGAAAATAACAGTTTCTAAATTATCGTCGGAATTGTGTGCGGTAACGATACATTTATATTCGGGATTTTCGCTTAAAAGACGGTTAAAGACCTCATACCGTGCATCGCGTGCGGCTTCCTCAAGACCTTTTCCCGTTTCCTTAGCAATTTTTGGAATATCAAGCTTAAAGGAAAGAAATTTAACGCCGTAATTTTCACAAATTTTCCTTGCGTGCGCCTCATCCCTGTCCGCCTCGCTTCCACGTATCATATGATTTATATGAACACAAAGAAGATTTTTCGTGCGCTCCTTCAAAAAATGGAGCAGCGCGCTTGAATCAGCGCCACCTGAGAAGCCAAGGATTGCGCCGTCGTATATTTCAGTCATTCGGTATTTAAGAACCGTTTGTTCGATTTTATTAACCACGTCGTTTCTCCTTGATTTTTTGATAATCAAAAGCAAAGCATCAAAAATCGCATTAGCCATTATATTATGCACAATTTATTTAATATTACATTATTTTTCTAAAAAATGCAATAGTTTAAAACAAAAAAGATAGATTTTCATATTTCATTCACCTAACGTTCAGCCAACTTAAAGGGTTCTTCGCTGAACACAAATTATGCGTTTTGGAAAATATTGTTCCTTGATGAGACGTGAAAGGTATAGTAAAATATATTTGTAAAGCTAAAATAAAGCAAGGAGGGAAAAATGAAGCAACAAAAAATAAAATGGGAAATGCGCCTTTTCAAGCTCTTATTCATCGTCATTATCGCTTTCGGATTTTTGGTTTTGCGCCTCACACTCGGAATAGGCGGGGATAAGTCATTATTTTTGATGGTTGAAGTGCCAAATATGATAACATCACTCTTTTCATCAGCGATAATTTTATCGGTTGAATTTATTATTTGGTACATATTCAGGGTAAGAGAAAAACAGTTACGCGAAATTATCATCAAAAGGAATAAATAGTCGATTTTAGAATATGAAATAATGATAGTTTAGCGCTTTAACGCGATAAAAGAAAAAACGGCAAAAGTCCTTATTCTTCAAGGTCTTTGTGCATTTTAGACAAAAAATACTGAGGTGCAAATGAATAAAAGCCGTGTTTTTTGCATATTTCCTGTCAAGTGGAAAATTGAAAATTTATTTTTTTCTACATCGCTGATTTTCGACAGTTGAGTAAAATATACGGTCATTTTCCACTTTTCCACCCCCTCGACGCGTGGAAAAGTGGAAACTCAACGCGATTTTGTTGGAGTTTTGCACTTTTTCCACTAAGTTTTCCACACCCAAAACTTGATTTCCACACTTTGGTTGAGTTCGCTTTATTATAGACAAGTGTAAAATATATTTGTGCATTATGCATAATTTTTGTTAGTTAACTAATATAATAAATTTCGGGAAAATAAACAAAAAATTCTACGTTTTGCCCAAAAGATGAATATCGGCAAAAGCCAAAAATGAATATTTCCTTATTTTTTCACTTCTCTTTTTCAAGGTTTAATTCTCATAATTTCGACAGATTTTTTGCTTTTTTTCGTATATTTTATCGCGCCTCAATATTTTTTTCATAACTATTATGATATTTTTATCAACCGCAGGTTGTATATTCCCCACGCGCTCAAGCGCATATCACGTGGCAAAGCCACATATCACGCCTTGCTTGCAAGGTTATATCACGCGGTGTTGCCGTTATATCACGCGCGAAGCGCATACCACTACGTAAAAACGAGCCACAAAATGGCTCGTTTTAAGTAATATTATTCCTCGTCGCTTGAAGGATTTTCAAGTGCGAAAATTTTGTTGTAGGAAATTGCAACTGCTGTCTTTGTCACATCGTTACCAAGGTAGAAAACGTTCTCGCCGTCGATAACGAAAGCACTGAGATAGATGTCCTGCGCTTTGTATTCGTCGGTATCAACGCCTGTTACCTTAACGTTAAAGAGGTTATATTCCGTATCGGTAAGAATTGAGGTAAAGACGCTGTCAGTTAGTTTTTCACCGTTTTTGTCAACGATAACTCCGCCATCGCCCTCGCTAAGTTTACCTGCAACAATACCGTATGCGAAGGTTGTATTCTCGATTTCTTCGTAAAGTGCTATAACGTCCTTATTAAAGGTGACGTCAAAATTAAAGCCGTTTCCGTCCTCCTCGGTTGAATAGCCCTTATTTACAAGGAGCTTGCCGTAGCTTGTCGTTACAGTATCGCCACACCTGTCGCAGCCCTCGTATTTACAGTATTCACCAACGTAAATTTTTCCGTCCTTGAAGCCGTAGGTTACTGAGTTTTTATGCTCGCCGAAATAAAATGCATCACATCTGTTGTAATTATAAAAGATTGCCGTTCCGCTCGTGCTTTCTCTTTCGGTAGTTTCGTTAAAATTATATAAATAGAAGGTTTTATATCCGGAGTCTGCTTCTTGAATTTTTGCCACCAATGCTTCCGCTTGGCTGAGATTTCCGTCAAAATATATGCTAATATTTCTGTTAGCCAAGAGCTTTGCGATATCGCTTGTATACTTTGCGTTCAAAATATTTTTAGAAAGAACTATATTGTCAGCGCCGCCCGTATACAAAAACGGGTCGTTACCGTGCATGCAAAGTCCCTCACCTATTGTAAGCTTGGTCAAGTCGGAGCCACGGAACGCTTCGTTATTTAGGAAAAGCACGGAATTAGGAATTACAACCTCACTCACTCTTTTATTGTCTCTTAAAATTTGGCAAGCGATAATTTCCATTCCGTCACCGAAATCGACCTCATAAACAGGACCTATGCCCGCGCTTATAAACTTCATAGTGTCTGGATACCAAAGGCACTGAAGCGCTGATGCACTTGACCAGGTGTTCGACGTGCCGTAGTTTCCCTCTACGTCGCGCTCGAAATCGCAATCACGGAAGTTTCCGACAACTATCTTATTGCCCGTAGCCGCAAATTGTGCATCGTAACCAACGTAGCCGTAGTTATCGTAGTCACGTCCGATACCAACCGCATCCTGAAGCTTGATATCATCATTTGTATCGTCAGGTGTGCCGTTTGTTAAATAAATACCCTCAAGAGATTTTAAGGTTCTTGATTCCTTCCATGAGTCAATGGAATCATACTTTGTACCGTATTGATGTGTATAATATCTTAAATCAACCGCTCTTACACTCGAAAGGGTGTACGTTGCCGCGGTATATTTGGGATAGGTTTGCGTGCCAACGTTTTCATCCGTGTAGGCTTGCTCCTCCCAAAAAAGCTCATAGTCGGAGATGTACCAAACAAGAGAATAATATTTTCCATCCGCTTCGTCATATTCCCACATTGCAACCTCTGTAAGGGGGTTACCGTTTTCGTCGATAAAGGTAAGCGTTACCGCATCCTGATATCTTTTTCTTACAAAGCTTTTATTCTCATTATAATACCACTTTTGATAATGAGTAATTGTTTCTTGATTTTTGAGTGTGAACGTGTCGTCGTAATTTTCAATTCTTGCCGCGCTAACGCCGAATGCAAGCAAGCAACAAAGCACGGAAGCTATAATTATTGCCAAAAATAACTTTTTCATAAGCTTTTCTCCTAAAATTTACTTTACAGTTATATTATAGCATAAATTATTCTTTTATTTCAATATGGCTTTTTGCACAAAAAAGGTAGGCGTTTTTTAGTCAAATACACAAAAACGAGCCACGGGGTGGCTCGTTTTTATTTGTAATTATTCCTCGTCGCTTGAAGGATTTTCAAGTGCGAAAATTTTATTGTAGGAAATTGCAACCGCCGTCTCTGTCACCTCGTTACCAAGGTAGAAAACGTCCTCGCCGTCGATGACGAATGCACTGAGGTAGATGTCCTGCGCTTTGTATTCGTCGGTATCAACGCCTGTTACCTTAACGTTAAAGAGGTTATATTCCGTATCGGTAAGAATTGAGGTGAAAACGCTGTCAGTTAATTTTTCACCGTTTTTGTCAACGATAACTCCGCCATCGCCCTCGCTAAGCTTGCCTGCTACTATACCGTATGCAAAGGTTGTATTCTCGATTTCTTCGTAAACCGCGATAGCTTCCTTATTGATTATAATATCGAAATCAAAGCCGTTTCCGTCATTTTCCGTGGAGTATCCCTTGTTTATAATAAGCTTGCCGTAGCTTACCGTTTCATTCCACGAGCATCTGTCACAGGTATCAAATTTGCAATATTCACTCACGTATGGCTGCTTTTTGAATCCATAATTCGTTTCATTTAAGTGGTTGCCACCGTAAAATGCGGTGCAAGCGCTATAACCGTACACAATGTACTTGCCGCTATCGCCTTCAGGAAGCGCGCAATATTCCTCATAGGAAATAAACTGCTCATCGCTCTTGCCAAGATTTTGGAACGGTGTATTGTTGGTCATCGTTGACGCGTTATACATCGCTATTGCCTCTGCCTTCGTGCCTGTGTAGAACACTACTCTTAAGCTATTGGCGGAGGAGAATGTATAGCCTGCAACCGCAGTAACGCTTTTCGGCATATAAACAAATTCAATGCCCGAGGAGTTAAACGCATCGCTTGCCTTGAAGTTAGAGTTTATTTCAAACGTTGTAAAGGCGTTACCAAGATAAGCCACCTTTAAGTTTTTACAGCCGTTAAACGCTGCATTTCCTATCGCGGTAACCGTATTAGGCAAACGCACCTCGCTAATAGCTGTGCCCTTGAACATACTCCAACCGATATAGGTTGTTGTTGAATTTTCAAGACCTACGATTTTTGAAAGGCTTGAACAGCCTGAGAAATGTCCGCTACCCTTAACACCTGTAAGACCCGTTAGGTTAATTTCCTTAAGTGAGGTGCAGCCCGGTGCGAAGTTTGAATCATCAAACGAGAAGTGCGCATCGCTTGGAAAGTCAAGAACCTTCAAATTCGTACAGCTTTGGTACTGATTGCACGCAAGATTTTTTACTGTTGATGGGAGATAAACGTATTGAATAACCGTACTCCTGTCAAACGTTGATTTGTAGCTGCTATGAACCAAGGCAGTGAATGATTTACCTCTTAAATTTGCTACAACAATATGATTTGTCGTCGTATCGTTTCCCTTTTGAAGCGCCAATCCGTTCTTTTCAAGATAGATATCCTTTAATGACGTTTCACTTGAAAAATAAAGATCCTTTGTTTTCACTGAAATGAGCGTTGCCCCACCGTCAAGGGTGTACCAAACAAGCTCGTCACCGTCATCATCGTAAAGGGCACACTTAGTAGTTGTTCCGTTTGACAAGGTAACCTCTACCTTCTCTGTCTTATCAAACTCCTGTGCGTAAGCAGCAACAGCAAACAAGCAACAAAGAACCGCTACCAATACTACCGCGAAAAATATTTTCTTTTTCATAAGCTTTCTCCTAAAATTTACTTTACAGTTATATTATAGCATAAATTATTCTTTTATTTCAATATGGCTTTTTGCACAAAAAGCACGCACTTTTTTTAGTCAAGAAATACAAAAACGAGCCACGGGGTGGCTCGTTTCTGAATATTTGCTGTTTACTTTTTCGAAAGCCAATCCCTCCACCGCAAGCGGTCCCCCTCCCTTTGCACAAAGGAGGCTTTGGGGTGGCTTTTTATTTGTAATTATTCCTCGTCGTTCGAAGGATTTTCAAGTGCGAAAATTTTGTTGTAGGAAATTGCAACCGCCGTCTCTGTCACCTCGTTACCAAGGTAGAAAACGTCCTCGCCGTCGATAACGAAAGCGCTGAGATAGATGTCCTTTTCCTTATACTCGTCGGTATTAACGCCCGTAACCTTAACGTTAAAGAGGTTATATTCCGTATCGGTAAGAATTGAGGTAAAGACGCTGTCAGTTAGTTTTTCGCCGTTTTTGTCAACGATAACTCCGCCATCACCCTCGGTAATCTTACCTGCTACTATACCGTATGCGAAGGTTGTATTCTCGATTTCTTCGTAAAGTGCGATGGCTTCCTTATTGATTATAATATCGAAATCAAAGCCGTTTCCGTCCTCCTCGGTTGAATAACCCTTGTTTACAAGGAGCTTGCCGTAGCGTGTTGTTTCTATGTCACCGCAGCGCTCGCAGCCGACAAATTTACAGTATTCGCTAACGTATTCATCGCCCTCAAAGCCGTAGCTTGTAGTATTTATGTGGCTATCACCGTAGAACGCCTTGCAGGTATTATAGCCGTAAACGATAATGGAATATCCAAGAGAATCAGCATAGCCCTCGTAATTCACCGTCGGGTCGTACTCTACAAGAGTTGCGCCTGCAAAAACGTTATTAGCGCCCGATGAACTAAACTTTTCTTGAAGAGCCAACGCCTTCGCCCCAGAACCCGTAAAGAAGTACGTTACGTTTGAACCTGCATTGAAAATGTTGTAAAATTTGCTTGATACGCTACCACTATCATACTTAAAGGTATATTCGTTGTCCGGCAAATAAAAATACTTAACGTTTGGTGAGCTTAAAAACGTTTCAAAGTCGTTATTTGGACTATAAAACGTTGTAAAGCTTGCACTGAATCTAAAGGTTGTAAGAGAATCGCATGATGCAAACGCCATCTTTCCGGCACTTCTAACTGTATTTGGCAAGGTAAGCTCTGTCAATGCATTGCAATCACAGAAGAAGCTTGCCGGGATATGTGTAACTCCCTCGGGAATATAAAATTCCTTCAAGCTTTGACAGTTATAAAAGCCTGCATTGTTACCTTGAACCAATTCCTTTGGGAGATATTCTTGGTTATGAATTACCTCAAGCTTGAAGCATTCGCCAAAGAGGTTCTCACCCGAAATTGTCGCACAGTACGGTACGGTTTTTTCAAGTCCTGTTTCCTCGTCAATTACAGTATGAACAGGGAAATAAATTTCCTTTACGTTTGCACTGCCCTCAAACTTATATTCAGCGTGGATTTGAGTAACGTATTTTGGAAATTCAATTCTAATTACGTAGTCGCATTCTCCCTTTGCCCATTTATTGCCGGAGCCTTCGGAGGAATATGACGCAAAGGCAGTTGAGTCCGCCGCTTTAATTGCGCTGTTAAAATTTGAAACGTTACCCGATATGCTGTAGTAGCTGCTTCTTATAAAATAATAGCAGGGGTAAACGTAATACGTTGGTGTTTCTGCAAGGTCGCTAAGGACAACAACTGAGTCGGGGTCAAGCTCCTTGTAGTTAGTTTTTCCTTCCTCAAAAACCTCAAGCGCGTCAACTCTCGAAACGTACTTCTCTCTGTTTTCGTGTATCTCGTTTAGTGTCGGAAGCTCGTCAAGCTTGATAATCTTATTCTCCGCACTTACGCCAAGAGCAAGTAAGCAAGCAAATACCACTGTCAAAAGTGAAATAAGTAAAGCCTTCTTTTTCATATTTTCTCTCCTTAAAAAATATTACTTTATTTTATTATACCATACGTCAATGCACTCTTTCAATATGGCTTTTTGCACAAAAAGCGCGCACGTTTTTTAGTTAAACAACACAAAAACGAGCCACCCCGTGGCTCGTTTTCTCTTTTATCATTTGCTGTTTGCTTTTTCGGAAGGATTGTAAATTAAATCGCTGCGCGGTTTTAGTAACCGAGTGCGAGGTTTACGAGCATTTTGATGCGTGGGTGAATTTGCTCGTGAAATGGCTCCCTTGTGCAAAGGGGGCTCCCACCTTTTGGTGGGTGGGGGATTGGTGCGCTCTTTTAATAGCCGAGTGCGAGGTTTACGAGCATTTTGATGCGTGGGTGTATCTGCTCGTGGTGGGGGTTGAGCATATGCTGAGTATAAACTATACCGATTTCGCGCTCGGTATCGATTGAGCAAAGCGAGCCTGCCGCGCCATCCCAGCCAAATTCGCCAAGGGAACAGTTTGTGCCGCCCCAGCCCTCGTAAATTTTAGTTCTGACGCCAAGACCGTAGCCGTATTCGGAGTTATTTCTCCAGGTGGAAAACTGTGCCATACGCTTTTCGTCAAGCATATTCGTGCCCATAAGCTTTACGGTTGAAGGTGATAAAATACGCGCGCCGTTTGGCGAGATGCCGCCCATTGACATAGCTTGAACAAATTTTGCATAGTCGTCAATAGTGGTGATAAGTCCTGCGCCTCCTGAGTCATAGCCGTCACCGAAAACGTATGCGTTCGTTTTGCCCTTCACCTCGGCTTCATTTGTTGAGTAGTTATAGCAATATTGCTGAGCCATTTTTGAAAGAATTTCATCGTTTACACGGAAGGTGGACTTTGTCATACCAAGTGGCTCGAAAATTTCCTTTTTCATATATTCCGAGAAGCGCACGCCAGTTGCAACCTCGACAACGGCGGCAAGCACGTCATGACAAAGGCTGTAATTCCAACGCTCGCGCGGTTGGAATTCAAGAGGCATTTTCGCAATACCCTTCATAACCTCGCGCGTGGGGGCGTATCCGTTTGTTTCCTCAACGATTTTTCTGATTTCGGCGTTAGACGTGTCGTAATTTAAGCCTGCGCTCATTGTGAAAAGGTCTTGAATTACCATTTCTCTTTTTTGCGGAACGAGATAATATGAGCAGTCGGGATTATAAACCTTAACCTGTGTGTCCTTGAATTCTGGCAAGTACCACCAAACAGGCTCGGAAAGAATGAACGCACCCTGCTCCCACGCGTGCAAAGCGGTTGCACAAGTGAGCGGCTTTGTTGCGGAGTACATAAAATAATACTCATCGCCTGTCATTTTTATTTTCGCCTCGCGGTCGCTATAACCAAACGAGTGGGCATAAACCTCCTTGCCGTGGTGGAAAACGCGAATACTGCCGCCCGGGGTTTTTTCCTTTTCGGGAATTGAATTTAGATATTTTTCAAGGTCGGAAAAGCTATACATAATTTACCTCATATTATTTAGATAGTTTTATATTATCATTTTTGCGCTTAAAATTCAAGCTATTGGCTCACAATTATTTCGCCGTTTGAAATTTCTATATGCACCGAGCCGTATCGCGTTTGGAAAAGGCGCACGCCGTTTTCGC
>JBGVIN010000095.1:0-5144 GCA_045123255.1 Eubacteriales bacterium | reverse complement strand
TTATGGAATAAAGAAGGACTGCTAAATACCAAATTCCTACCCAAAAGAGTGTTACAAGTAAGATTTTTAAGACTTTTTTCATGGATTAACTAAATAGAAATCATCAAGCGGCAATTTATCACCAACGCTCTTTGGTGCAATTTCAAACATAACGGAAATAAAAGCACTCATTGCCTCTTTCATTTCTTGACCCTTCATAAATGCTACGTTACAATTTGGAATAGCTTTTTCGGCAACAGCTGCGTTTGCAAAAATGCCGTGTTTAGCAATTAATACAGATGCTTCCTTTGGATTTTCATTCAAATAATTTATTGATGCTTCATATTCGGCAAGGAAAGCGTTAATAGCGCCCCTGTTCTTTTCAGCAAAGCCTTTTCTAACAACTATACAGCCTTGAACGAGCTTCTCAGAATTTGGGATTTTGTCCCATTCCTTGGTTAAATCGAGTGATATTGCATAATTGAAATTTGCTTTCTTTGCGCCTGCAATAGCAGCTGTTACAACGGGTTGGGGAAGAACTGCAATATCAACCTGACCGGCAACTACGGCAGCTTGAAGCGCGGCAGGAGTTGAATAGGTGGTTGAGTCTATCGTTGCATCAATACCGTTTGAATCAATGATGTGCTTTGTAATAAACGTTGGGTTTTGTGCGGGAACGTAGATTGTTTTGCCGTTTAAGTCACTTAGTGAGGAGATTTGGTTGTCCTTTGAAACAACGTAAAGAACACCGAGGGTGTTAATAGCAAGCACTTGCACGTTACCGCCCGACTTGTTATATACGTTTGCTGCCGCGTTTGTCGGAAGTGCCGCCATATCTATTGTTCCTGCTAAAAGAGCAGATATAATTAGTGTTGCGTCTGTTTCAACCTTGAATTCGTAGTTATTTGCGGATGCGCCGTTTAGATTATCCTCCATAAGCTTAGCCGCACCAAAGCCTGTTGTACCATTGAGAACAGAGATTTTAACGTTTGTTTTTTGTGTTTCACCGCCGTCTGTGTCGCCGCCGAAGTTGCACGAGCCGAACACGAGTACAGAGGAGAAAATTGTTAATGCTACTAATAGAAGTGATAGAATTTTTTTCATTTTTTATACCTCGTTTAATATAATTTTTTTGCCGTTTTTTATAATAATGCCGTTTGCCTCAAGCTTCTCAAAGGAGCGATAAAGGCTTGCACGGCCAATAGCAAGCATTTTGGAAAGAGTAGATAAGCTAACCTTGATTTCAACCTCGTTGTTTTCGTTTTTTGGAAGTGAGGCAAGATAAGTATATAGCTTATTTTCAGTATTTTTTGCCGTAAAGGCATCAATTTTAGTGTTCAAAAACGAAATTCTTTTCGCAAGGAACGTTATGTAATTCAGTGCAACCGTGGTATCGTATGATATGCACCTTTCAATAAATTCCTTGTTAAAGGTAATAACAACGCAGCTCGAAGCGGCAACGACGGTTGTGCTATAAGTATGCTTATCAAAAAGAGAAGCCGCGCCAAAGCAGTCGTTTACACCTAGCTTTCTTAAAATAACCCCGTCGTCTCCCGAGCGGATTATTCCGTTACCCTTGTAGATTAGTCCGATTTTTTCAGGTGAGCTTGAACTAAGCATTATTTCGTGAGGTGAAAACTCCTCAACCGTAATGCCGTCAAAGGAAAGCATAGTGTCAATAGCTACGCCTGAAGTGTTTTTGAACAGGAAAAACGTTTCTTTAATAAAATTTTTGTATTTCACAGTAGATTTCTCCAAAAGTGTATCATTTGGTACAATTATTGTATCATTTAAGAGAAAAAAAGTCAATACATTTTTGTAAAAATCTCTTGATTTTTGATCTCATATAGTATATATTATATATAATAAGAATTTTCGGAGGATATTATGGCAATTTTAGTAACGGGCGGTACAGGTTATATCGGCTCACACACGGTTGTTGAATTATTAAATATCGGTAAAGAGGTTGTTATTCTTGACAATCTTTCAAATTCCAAGGAATGCGTTCTTGACAGAATTGAAACAATTACGGGCAAAAGACCAAAGTTTTACAAGGGTGATATTCTTAATATCGACGATATCGAGAAGGTATTTTCAGAAAACGAAATAGATGCCGTTATTCACTTTGCAGGCTTAAAGGCAGTTGGTGAAAGCGTTGCTATGCCTATGTGGTACTACCATAACAATATTACCGGTACGCTTAATCTTTGCAAGGTTATGTCGTTACATAATTGCAAAAAAATTGTATTTTCTTCCTCTGCAACCGTATACGGCAAGCCAAAAAGCGTGCCGATTAGTGAGGATTTCCCACTTTCTACAACAAATCCATATGGCGAAACAAAGCTTATGATTGAAAGAATTCTTAAGGATATTTACGTTTCAGATAACGAGTGGAGCGTTTGTATTTTAAGATACTTTAACCCGATTGGCGCACACGAAAGCGGACTTATGGGCGAGGACCCTAAGGGTAAGCCAAATAACCTTTTACCGTACGTTGCAAGAGTTGCATTCGGTAAATATCCGCACGTTAACGTTTTTGGTAACGACTATGCAACACACGACGGAACAGGTGTGCGTGACTACATTCACGTGGTTGACCTTGCAATAGCTCACTTAAAGGCAATTGAGCGTACAAACGCAGTTAAAGGTGTTGAATACTACAACGTCGGAACAGGCAAGGGTTATTCAGTTCTTGATATTATTCACGCTTTTGAAAAAGCAATAGGTAGAGAAATTCCATACGTTATTTGTGAAAGACGCCCGGGCGATATTGACGAATGCTATGCTAATCCCAAAAAGGCATACAAAATCCTTGGTTGGGAAGCAAAGTACGATATAGACAAAATGTGTCTTGACTCTGCAAATTGGCAAAGCAAAAATCCGGACGGATACGGAGAATAAAATGATTACTAAAGAATTTTTTGGAAATATGCCAAACGGTGACGAGGTATTTGAGTATACACTCGAAAACAAAAGCGGCGCAAGCGTTAAAATTTTAACTCTCGGCGGTATTTTAAGAGCTATCAACGTACCTGATAAAAACGGCGTGCTTGCGGACGTTGTTTGCGGCTACGACGACGTTAATTCATATCTTACATGCGGCGGCTACCAAGGCGCTTTGATAGGTAGATATGGCAACAGAATTAAAAATTCCCGGTTTGTACTTGACGGTACTGAGTATAAGCTTTATAATAACGAAAAAGCTAATCACCTTCACGGCGGTAAGGAAGGCTTTGATAAGAAAATCTGGAAGGCAAACGCTTACGAAAATGGCGATGCTATGTATTTAGAGCTTTCATATTTTTCAAAGGATATGGAAGAGGGGTATCCCGGAAATTTAGACGTTAAGGTAACTTATTCATTTGATAATGAGTGCGCTTTATCAATAAACTATAAGGCTACAACCGACAAAAAGACGGTTTTGAACCTTACAAACCATGCATACTTCAATCTCGGCGGCTATAATTCGGGTGTGATAGAAAATCATACGCTTTGGATTGATGCAGAAAAGATTACAGAGGTTGACTGTGAGCTAATTCCGACAGGAAACGAGCTTTTGGTTGACGGTACACCGTTTGATTTCAGAGTGGAGAAGCTTATCGGCAAGGATATTGAGGCGGATAACGAGCTTTTGAGGCTCGGTCAAGGCTACGACCATAACTTTGTTTTGAATAGCGACGGCACTGTTAAGCTTTTGGCAAGCTTGAAGGACACGGTATCGGGCAGAAAAATGGATATGTATACAAATCAGCCTTGCGTGCAGATTTACGCCGCAAACTGTATAAACGAGGACGATGCGCCGTTCAAAAACGGAGTAGCGCAGAAAAAGAGATGCGCTGTGTGTCTTGAAACTCAACATGCACCTGACTCACCAAATCAGCCAAGCTTTCCATCTTGTGAGCTTGACGCTGGCGAGCTTTATGACTATACAACCGTATATAAATTTTATAACTAAGTGAAAAGTCGCATTTTTTTGCGACTTTTTTCATATAAATTACCATAATATACTCGAAAATGAGAGGATTTTATGGCATTTTATTATGATAACACTAAAAGATGTATAAATTTAGCAAAATTTATTATTATGAATAACGCTACGGTAAGAGAAGCTGCAAAAAGATTTGGAATAAGTAAATCAACCGTACATAAGGATATCACTGAAAAGCTGCTTAAAGAGAATTTGGCGCTTTATATAGAGGTTGAGAAAATTTTGCAACAAAACAAGGCAGAGCGGCATTTGCGCGGCGGCGAAGCAACGAAGCAAAAATATCTAAAGGAAGCATTGAAGCAAGGAATTGCAAATCGATAAAAAATTACCGAGGAATTTAACCTCGGTAATTTTGTTTAGTAATTTTAGTAGCTAAATAAAAAAGCTAATAACAAAGCTAATAATAAAGCGCGTATTTCATTCGATAATTCACCGAGTAATAAACGCTGCGTTTTTCTGATTACATAGTGCGACACGCAAAAGAGCAACCCTCGCCCGTTATCAGAATATCAAATCCCCAGACACGCAATTATACAAAATACTCCCCTTGGATTTTGTTTGACATATTGGAAGAGAGATGGAAGCTTCTCATCCAAAAGAATATAAATAAGCAGAGAAGCTGGAAGCTCTCAACCTTTGAAATGCCATACAAAATCCAATATTTTGTAAATGCAAACGCGTAAGCATTGTTGGAATGACTAATTGCAGTCAAGGGACGCACTGTCCAAACGAACGTCTATCCAACGCAAATGATACTATTAAGTAAGTCTATCGGTTTAGTGAGGTTGAGGAATGGAGGAGGGGGCACGATACCTCCCCCCCTCATAAAATGATACTTTTTTGATAAATTATAAAAATATGTGGAAATGTGGAATTTCCTTATACCATAGTGCGTTAGGGCTTGTCAACGCACTAACTAAAAAGGTGGAAAGGTGGAAAAAATTCACAGTAAATTTCATATTTTTGAAATATTTTGTCAAGGCAAGCAAAATACAATTATAAAATAGTTTGCAATCACATTGAAAAGTAATTTTTAATTGTAGAGCGCGACCTTTACAAAAATCAATCTCTCATTATCATAAATGCTAGAGAGCCGATTTCTCCCATATGGGCTCTTCTAGCCCTCGGCAATGAGAGATATATATAAATATCCCTAACGGCACAGAAAAATGAAATC
>JBGVIN010000094.1:0-15990 GCA_045123255.1 Eubacteriales bacterium | reverse complement strand
TCTCTCTCCTTGCGATGCAAACGGACATAATTGGGGCGAGGGCTGGAAGACAATAAATCCTGCAGTATGCACACCTGACTCACTCACAGACGGTCTTGAAAGAAGAATCTGCGAGAACTGTGGTGAAATGGAAGAAAACGTTATCAAAGCGGCGCATAATTGGACTGAATGGAATATGTCGGGTATTACTTGTGCAACAGGCGGCACAAAGACAAGAACCTGTAATGTATGCGGTAAAGTGGAGAGCGAAACAGTACCGGCAGACGGACACTTGAACGTTGTACTTCAAGGCAAGATTGCTCCTACACTTGAAGCAGACGGTCATACAGGTAATGAGGTATGCACAGCTTGTGGCGAAACAGTTAAAGAAGGAACTGTAATTCCTAAGATTGTTAACCAATCTGCAAGCGCAACTGTTGGTACAACAGCTGGTTGGGCGATAGACGGTTCAACAGGCTCTACAGACACAAGACCGTACCTTAACGACGGCAATATGAATACAGGTATGACAACATATACCGCACACGGCGATGACACCCACTCATTGACATGGGCAGAAGCTGTAACAATCGACACGATTAAAATATTCTTTAACGGTGACGGAACAGGAAAGACAGTAGGATATTTCGCAGGTCAGCTTGCAAACACAAATGCAGATACTACTATAACGGTAACTGTTTACGGTGCTGACGGAAACGTTGTAAAGACACAAGGAATTCAAACAAAGGATTTAACTGAATTTACAATTGATCTCGGCGCTGATACACAAGTTACAAAGATAGACTTGAAGTGCTATGTTGGCTGGAATGGCGATAAGGTTGTTAACATTTGGGAATGCCAAGCATACAAGAAATATGTTGATTAATTAAACACAAAAACGGACACCTCGTGTCCGTTTTTTGTATATTGTCAAAAAATTAAAAGAAAAACGCACCCAAAGGTGCGTTTTCTATATTAGGTTATATCTTAATATTACTCAGTCCTTAAAGCTATAACAGGATCCTTCTTCGCCGCTACGCGTGACGGAATAAGTCCTGCAATAAGAGTAAGCACCATGCTAATCACAATGAGTATAAACGCAGGCCAGAAGCCAAGTGAGGCTTTAAGTCCAACAAGTGACGTGAGTGCAAACATAATGATGTTTACAATAACCACAAGCACAAGCGTTACCAAAATGCCGAGTATACCCGAGGTAAGACCAACAATCATTGTCTCCGCGTTGAATACTCTTGAAATGTCGCGCTTTGATGCACCCATAGCGCGAAGCACTCCGATTTCCTTAGTTCTTTCTTGAACGGAGATAAGTGTGATAACGCCTATCATAATTGAAGAAACGATAAGCGAGGTTGCAACAAATGCAACAAGCACGTAGGTTATCGAGTTGATAATTGTGGTAATTCCCGACATCATAAGACCAATGTAGTCCGTGTATGCGATTTTTTGATTTTCGTCAACGCTCTTATTGTATTCGTTGTCGATAATCTTCTTAACAAGGTCCTTGTCCTCAAAGGTTGAGGTGTAGATATTGATGCTTGACGGAGAATTGATATCAACGTTTCCGAAAAGCTCTAAATTGTCATCATAGGCGCTGTTTGAAAATTCGATTACACTGTCGTAGTAGTGGGCGTAGTCCTTATCCTCAAAGGTGGCAAGCTTAGCATCGAGCGCAGACGCACGCGCCTCAGGAGTAGGCATGGTCATATCAAGCATCTGCTTAACGCCAGTATCAATTTGCACCTTTATCATATCCTCAATGGATGGACGTAAAATGTTTTTTAATTCATCAAGGGTGAAGTCCTCAAAGAAGATGGCGATTTCCTCAGGAGTTGAACCCATTTGTCCTGCGATAGAGGTTGAAATTTGTAAAATCAACGCATCGCGGTCGGTCATTTGTGCAAGTGCGCCCTCAACCATGGTGTTAAGCTGCTTGTCGTATGCGTCAATGCAAGAAATCTTGTAGAAAAGCTCTGATTTTTTCTCGGTTGATAGCTCGCTGATGTACGCTTTTAGGTATTCTGCCTTTTCGGCATCGGTTAAGGTTTTGGATGCAGACTTAAACGGCTTACCTGTTAAAACGTCAATTGTCGGATTAGCAAGCTGTGCCTTTACAACCTCGCTTTCAGCTGCTTTTTTGATAATATGCTCGGTAAGCAAGCTTGTGTAGCCTATTGAGCCTGAAAGCATGCCTTGGTCAACGTCGTCCTTTAAGCGGATAATACCCGTAACCTTTAATTCAAGGGCGTTATTGTAAAGGCTTGCCAAAAGTGCCTCGTTTGCACTTGCGTCAACGTAAATATCGCCCATCTTTTGATAGCAATCAGCAGGTAAAATTACCTTAAATGTAAGACCGTTGCCCGAGCCGTCGTTTACAATCTCATCAAAGCTCTTTGACCACTCGTTGCCTGTGTCTTCAAGCGGTTTTCCGCTTGCCGCCGCATCAATGATAGCGTCAATATCTGCTTTGGAGAGCAAGCCGAGTGCGTAAAGCGTTAAATCGTCAAGCTCGTTATCCTCGTCAACAACGAGTACAATCTCGTCGTATTCGTTTGGCCATTGACCGTGGAGCAGGTCGTACTGTGAGGTAACTAAATCGCTGATTACCTTATTTTCTTTAATTCCCGGAAGCAGCTCATGCCATAAATCAATTGACATCATTGATGAGCCAAATCCGACAGAGCTATTTGCGCCCAAGCTTGAGCCTGAGCCTGCGGTGTCCTCGTTGCCGCCTGACATACTAAGCTTCATAAAGTAGTCAGTAAGCATCTCCATCATAAGAGATGACGTATCGGATTTTATAATATCACCGTCTTGGTTCTTTGTGTAAACGGTTAGGTTCAGTCCGTATGAATATTGAATTGCGCTAACCGCCTTGCCAAGCTTTGAATTTGGATCACTTAATTCCTTTTCAAGATAAGTCTTGAAGGATTCAAGGTCGTTTTCGTTAACCTCTGTTTTGCTGAGGGACTCAACGAGGTCTGCAATAAGCTGGTCCTTGTAAAGCTTACCCTCCTCGCGGATTTTGTCCTCATCCTTTTTCTCGCCTGCACCTAAAATGGTGGAGATGAGATTGCTCATATCAACCGTTTCCGCGGTTAACGTTAGAGGATAAGAGGAAAGCGTCGTTTCCTGAACGTGTCTTATATAGCCGTTTAAGCCGTTTGAAATTGCAAAGATAAGCGCGATACCGATAATACCGATGCTTCCTGCAAACGACGTTAAAATAGTTCTTCCTTTTTTGGTAAGAAGGTTGTTGAGCGAAAGCACAAACGCGGTGAAAAAGCCCATCGAGGTTCTTTTTCTTTTGCCCTTTGCTTTGCTACTTTCCTTTTTCTCTCTTTTGCTTGCTTTAAGCTTTACCTCATTTTTGCCATCGTGAGATGAAGCCTCGGAGAAAACCGCATCGCAGACAATCTCAGTATCAATTAGAGGCTCAGCTTGGAACTGTGCGCCTCCGTCATATGGATTTGAGTCACTTATCACAAGGCCGTCCAAAAGATTTATAATTCTTGTGGAATACTGCTCGGCAAGCTCGGGGTTATGCGTAACCATAATTACAAGCTTATCCTTGGAAATTTCCTTGATAAGCTCCATAATTTGAACGCTCGTTTCGGAGTCAAGCGCGCCCGTCGGCTCGTCTGCAAGCAAAATTTCAGGGTCGTTTACAAGTGCACGCGCAATGGCAACTCTTTGCATTTGTCCGCCCGACATTTGGTTCGGCTTCTTGTTTATCTGGTCACCAAGCCCAACCTTAATGAGCGCTTCCTTTGCGCGAAGGCGGCGCTCCCTTTTGCCAACGCCCGAAAGCGTGAGCGCAAGCTCAACGTTTGAAAGCACGGTTTGGTGCGGAATTAAATTGTAGCTTTGGAAAATAAAGCCAATAGAGTGGTTTCTGTACGTATCCCAATCTCTGTCGTTGAATTTTTTGGTGCTTTTCCCGCTAATAATCAAATCACCGTCGGAGTATTTGTCAAGACCGCCGATAATGTTAAGAAGCGTTGTCTTTCCGCATCCGCTTTGACCGAGGATGGAAACAAACTCGCTCTTTCTAAACTCCAAGGAAACACCCTTGAGAGCATGTACGGTGGAGTCACCACTTACATAGTCCTTTTTGATGTTTGTTAGCTTTAGCATTTTTTCGCCTTTCTATTTATATGTTGATATAATTTATAAGTATATTTTATAACCGAAAAATATTTATGTCAATATTATATACAGAATTTTCACTTAAATTTCACATAAAAAATAACTTGAATATATAACGGTTTTATGATATGATATTATTGTTAAATAAACTATAAATAAACAGAGAGGAAAACAATGAAAAACAGAATTATTTCAATAGTATTGCTTCTTTGTATGATGCTTGCTTTAAGCGCGTGCGGCGCACCGTCTACGACTGATACGGGCACGGATACGGGCAATACCGATACGGGTAGCGGAAGCACAAACAGCGATACAAGCACAGGCGGCGGCACGTACGTTCCACCTATCCTTGACCACGATACAATTAAGTACGAGGCAAAATATGCCGATGCAAAGAAAACAAAAATCAAATACGGCACGTATTCGATAAAAGCACCAACGGTTGCTAAGTACTATAACAATTGCTCGGCGGCGCTTTCAATGACCTTTGACGACGGTGCAGATGCAGACGCGGCTCGCTTGGCAGAGAGCATTATGTCACAGTATGGCTTTAAGGGCACGCTTTTCGTTAATATTTCTAATATTAGCCGTAATCTTTCCGAATGGCAACAGATTGTAGCGGGCGACACCTTTGATATCGGCTCGCACGGTTGGGATCATATAGGTCCAAACTCAATTTCGTCGAGCCAAATGGAGCATGAAATCAAGGACTCATACGATTATTTGCAACAAAACTTCGGATATGAAAATCCTGTTACGTACGCAACGCCTCTTTCACAGCTGACAAACGCATATAAGGATTATCTAATTGAGTGCGGCTTCATTTCCAACCGCTTGGAAACAGGTGGAGAAATGTTCTCCTTTGATAAGGAAACGAACGATATGTTCAGAATTTACGCAAAAAGAATCGATACAAAAAATAACGTAGAAACAAACGTAAGAAACAATATTGCTCCCGCGCTTGACTCAGGCAAGTGGTTCGTTGACCTTTTCCATAACGTAAGAGTGCAGGACTCAACCGATATCTCCGAACAGGATTTCAGAAATCACTGTCAGTGGCTTTATGATAACTATAACGGCGAGGTTTGGTTTGGCTCATACGACGACGTTGCGAAGTATCTCATTCAGCGCGAAAGCACAACCGTTGAATACGTAGACTGCGATAGCGAATCTATGACCTTCGTTGCAACAGTTGACAAAAACTACGGTCAGGAAATGACACTTGAAATTTATTTGCCGTTTTTCATCGATTCAGCATATGCGGAGATAAACGGTGAAACACAGTATTTAACTCTTGTTAAAAAGCCAAACACGAGAATTGTTTACGTTAATACGGAAATTAGCGAGCAGGGCACGGAAATTAAAATTCACCTTGGTGGCAACGACAAGTATTTTAATAACTGTCAGCACAACTACGTTGAAAACGAGGTTGTCGCTCCAACCGCTGATAGCTACGGCTACACCGAAATGGTTTGTACAAACGAAAAGTGCGGACACGTTTATAAGGCTCAATATACAAACAAAATCGAAGACTAATAAAAAAGCAGACCGAAGCAAAACGGTCTGCTTTTCTTGTTAAAAGTAATATAATTTAAGATATGAACATATGAACATAAATAATATATAATGAAAACAAAAAGCTCCGATTTCTCGGAGCTTTTATATTTATTCAAATTACTTTGAAAGTCTTGCTTCAAGTGCGCTGAGCTCTTCGTACATAGTAGCAGGAACTCTGTCGCCAACCTGTGCATAGAAGGACTTGATGTTTTCAACGTCCTCAAGCCATGAAGCCTTGTCAACTGTGAGAAGACCCTCGATTGTATCGATTGTGATACCGTCAAGACCCTCAATGTTGATGTCCTTAGCGTAAGGAACGTAACCGATAGCTGTTTCGCGTGCGTCAACCTTGTCCTCGCATCTAGCTAAAATCCAGTCAAGAACTCTCATGTTGTCGCCAAAGCCAGGCCAAATGAAGTGACCCTCGTCGTCGGTACGGAACCAGTTAACGTGGAAAATCTTTGGAGCGTTAGGAATTTTCTTGCCCATATCAAGCCAATGCTGGAAGTAGTCACCCATGTTGTAGCCAACGAATGGACGCATAGCCATTGGGTCACGTCTTACAACGCCAACTGCGCCTGCAGCTGCGGCTGTTGTCTCGGAAGCCATAATTGAGCCAACGAATGAGCCGTGTTGCCAACCGAATGATTGATATACGAGCGGAGCAGTCTTAGCGCGTCTACCGCCGAATACGATAGCAGAGATAGGAACGCCTGCGGGATTGTCAAATTCCTTTGAGATGCATGGGCAGTTCTTTGCAAGTGCTGTAAAGCGTGAGTTAGGATGAGCAGCGGATGTGTTAACCTTATCCTTCTTATCATACTTAGCCTTATCCCACTTTTCGCCCTTCCAGTTGATGCAGTTGTCAGGAGCGTTGTCGTTAAGACCCTCCCACCATACTGTGTTGTCATCAAGCACGTGACCAACGTTTGTAAAGATTGTATCTCTCATTGTTGTAGCAAGTGCATTTGGATTTGACTTGTCGTTAGTACCGGGTGCTACGCCGAAGAAGCCGTTTTCAGGGTTGATTGCCCAAAGACGTCCGTCCTTGCCAATTCTGAGCCAAGCAATATCGTCACCTACGCACCATACCTTGTAGCCCTTTTCTGAGTAAGACTTAGGTGGAATAAGCATAGCAAGGTTTGTCTTACCGCAAGCAGATGGGAATGCAGCAGAGATGTACTATGTTTCGCCGATTGGATATTCACCGCCGAGAATGAGCATATGCTCAGCCATCCAGCCCTCTTTACGTCCGAGGTAGGAAGCGATACGGAGTGCGAAGCACTTCTTACCGAGAAGAACGTTTCCGCCGTAGCCTGAGTTAACTGACCAAATTGTGTTGTCCTCAGGGAAGTGGCAGATGTATCTGTCCTCTTCTACAATGTTGCATCTTGCGTGAAGACCCTTAATAAAGCCCTCGCCGTTGCCCATAGCCTCAGCAACGTGCTTGCCTGCTCTTGTCATAATGAGCATGTTAAGTACAACGTAGATTGAGTCTGTAAGCTCAATACCGTATTTTGCGAAGTCAGAGCCAACCTGACCCATAGCGTAAGGGATAACGTACATTGTTCTGCCCTTATATGAGTTCTTATAAAGCTTTGAAAGCTTTGCATAGCATTCCTGTGGATCCATCCAGTTATTGATGTTACCTGCATCCTCTTTTGTTCTTGTGCAGATAAACGTTCTGCCCTCAACACGTGCTACGTCGTTGATAGCTGTGCGGTGGAGGTAGCAGTTAGGAAGAATTTCCTCATTTAATTTTTCAAGCTCGCCGATAGCGCAAGCCTCGTCCTTGAGCGCTTGTGTTTGCTCCTCAGAGCCGTCAATCCAAACAATTTTGTCAGGGTTAACCATTTCAGCCATTTCCTCAATCCAGTCAAGGATAAGCTTAGAATCGGTGAGTGCCTTGTTTTCAAATTTAAGCATAATCTATACCTCTTTCATAAAATTAACTGTTTTAGGGTCAAGCGCGAATTAAATTCCCAAATTTGACCATTGTAATTATACCACAATGACTTACCGTTTGCAATATATAAAATATAAATATTTTGGAAAAAACAAACTTTTTTCACTTATTTTAGTATATTAACAATTCTTTGGCTTAAAACGTCCTTTTCCTTCGGGTGAATATCGACGTTGTCGCACACGTCGCGGCAAATTACCGTATTAACAAGTGGGATTTCTTTCTCAGCGCGCAGCTGCTCACTTTGAATTTTCTCCCAAGCATATCCCGCACGGTCAAGATGGTCTGCAAGCTGGATTACGATAAAGCGCATATTATCGTTTTTGAAGTATTTTCTCCAACCGAGAATCATAGCTTTAAGCATATCCAAATATATGTTTGATTCGTCAACGCTGGCGTTGCTCTCCCCCTGATACCAAAGCACTGTGTTAAATGAAAACGGAAGGATTTTTTCCATCATGTTTTCCCAAAGCACTCCGTCATCGTTCCAAATAGGATACCATACGTGGTCAGCAAAGCGATTTTCTATTTCAAATTCGGGCACAAGGGCAACGTCCTTTGACATCCAGCTTTGAATTACCGATGCGCCTTGATAGCACGCGATAAGACCGATTTTTCTCTTCTTGCTTGCAAGACCCTGTGCCACATAGTAGCCTATTGCGCTGAAATTCGGCGCGTTTTCAAGCGAAAGCGGTACCCAACCGTCACGGCTTGCAAAGGGCTCGCCCCCCTCCATACGGTCAACCGTATAAAGGCGCACGTTGTCATTTCCCTTGTAATTTTCCTTTGGCTCACTTGATTCCCATAGCTTAAATTGCATGTTCGACTGACCGCCAAGCAAAATCACGTCACCGAAATATACGTTTTTCAGTGTCATAAATATTCCGTCAAGCTCAACCGTTATATCGTAAGGCCCTCCATATTCAAACGAGTCAAATTCAATTAGCCACTTGCCGTTTGACTCCGTTTCCTTACGCACTCCGTTTAATGTTACCGCCGCCTTGCCGTTGCCTTGACCGAAAAAGCGCACGGGCGCGCCTGCTTGAAGCACCATATTGCTTGCAAAAATAGAGTTTAATTGTACCATAAATGCCTCCCAAAAAAATTTCTTATAATATTTTACCACAAAAGGTTTGAATTTCCAATAAAAAATGGTAAAATAGAATAGAAATTCTGAAATGGAGATAGCTTATGGAAATTGAAAGAAAGTTTTTGGTTAAAGAGCTACCCGATTTAAGTGGGGTAAAATCAAGTGAAATTATGCAGGGCTATATCAGCATTTTGCCCGAGGTGAGAGTACGCAAGCTTGACGGTAAATATTATCGCACCGAAAAGGATGAGGGAACTGTTGTGCGCCGGGAGCGCGAATGGGAGATAACCAAGGACGAGGCAGAAAAGCTATTTTCCGAGGTTAAAACTAACGTTATTGAAAAAACAAGATACTATCTTCCATACGGTAAATACACGATAGAGCTTGATATATATAAGGGCAAATTTAAGGGTCTTATCGTAGTTGAGATCGAATTTCCAACCGTCGAGGAAGCTGTCTCGTTTAACCCACCCGACTGGTTTGGCGAGGATATAAGCGAGAAAAAGGAATACCGAAATAAGATTTTGGCGCTAAAAGAGCTTTAACTATTGACAAAAAGCCGTTGATTTGGTAAAATTATCAATATATTATAAAATAACTATGTCATTCCGAGCGAAGTCGAGGAATCTCACGGCATAAAATGAGGTATAAAATGAAAATTTACGACGAGTTAGTTGCCCGCGGTCTTATCGCGCAGGTGACGAATGAAGAAGAAATCAGAGAAATGATTGATAACGGCAAAGCCGTTTTCTATATTGGATTTGACCCAACGGCAGATAGCTTGCACGTTGGACACTTTATGGCTCTTTGCCTAATGAAGCGCCTTCAAATGGCAGGCAACCGTCCTATAGCACTTATCGGCGGCGGCACAGCCTATATCGGTGACCCATCGGGTAGAACCGATATGCGTTCAATGATGACAAAGGAAAATATCGAGCATAACTGTGAATGCTTCAAAAAGCAAATGTCACGCTTTATCGAGTTTGGAGAGGGCAAGGCACAAATGGTTAATAATGCCGACTGGCTCCTTGACCTTAACTATATCGAGTTTATCCGTGACGTTGGCGCTTGCTTCTCGGTTAACAATATGCTCCGCGCAAAGTGCTACGAGCAGCGCCTTGAAAAGGGACTTTCATTCCTTGAATTTAACTATATGCTTATGCAATCATACGACTTTTTGGAGCTTTACAACCGTTACGGCTGTAATATGCAATTCGGCGGTGACGACCAATGGTCAAATATGCTTGGCGGCACAGAGCTTATAAGAAAGAAGCTCGGCAAGGACGCTCACGCAATGACAATTACCCTCCTTCTCAACTCCGAGGGTAAGAAAATGGGTAAAACACAGTCAGGTGCCGTATGGCTCGATCCGAACAAAACCGCACCGTACGATTTCTACCAATATTGGAGAAACGTTGCCGATGATGACGTATTAAAGTGTATAAGAATGCTCACATTCCTTCCGCTTGAGGAAATTGACAAGATGGATAAATGGGAGGGCAGCCAGCTCAATACCGCAAAGGAAATCCTTGCATACGAGCTTACAAAGCTTGTTCACGGTGAAGAAGAGGCAGAGAAGGCGCAAGCAGCCGCAAAATCAATTTTCGGCGCAGGCGGTAGCGAAAATATGCCAACCGAAGCACTTTCCGAAGATGCATTCATCGACGGCAAGGTCGACATCCTTACAATTCTTGTTAAAGCAGGACTTGTTCCGTCAAGAAGCGAAGCAAGACGTGCAGTTGAGCAAGGCGGCGTAACCGTCGACGGCGATAAGGTGACAGATTTTAAGAAAACCTACACCAAGGACGAAATTGCAAACGGACTCGTTGTCCGCCGCGGCAAAAAAGCCTTTAAGAAGGTAACGCTCTAAACAATAAAAATCCCCACGCGCAACCGTGGGGATTTAATATCGTTAAAGCATTTTTTGGAAAAAGTATTGACATTATACTAAAAAAGCTTTATAATAATAACGGAGAGCACCGATGACGGTTGCTTCCAACTTAATATGATTAAGAAATTAACCGCTCAAGTTTGGTCGCTGAGGCGGTTATTTCTTTTTATTATGATTGTCTATGTATGTTAATATTGAAATTATAAGTCCTGCAAGCAGCAACAGCAAATCCCAAGTAACGAACATTGGCATCACCTCCCCTCTCGGGAAGGCAAAAAGAAATCTGCGTTCCCGATAAAGGGAAGCAACCGCCACCGTAAATGGTGCTCTTCGGGTACTTAAGTACCGAGAAAATTATATCATAACCGACAAATTATGTCAATATATAATTCTTATGAATGAAATTGTATTTTATTTAGTCCATAATAATTCCGAAAATAACAATTTTCGAAAAATAATTTGATAATTATCAAAAAACTATTGACAAAAAGTGATTTGATGTGTATAATATCAGTAGAGAAACAAAAAGGAGGAAATATTATGGATTTTGTTGAACTCGAAAAAAATTTGGTTGATATTGTAAACCAAAAAACAAGAGAATGTGAAATTAGACTTGCTAATCTTGACAAAAACGCAAAAATGGAGCAAAAAGCATTAATTGTAGAAAAAGCGATGTACGACAACTTTTTAAGAATAGGGCTTCTTTACTACACAACGGGAAGCCGCGAAAATGCAATTGCAACATTTGCTAAAAGGTTTGATGTGTTGCTATCTGATTTTCCAAATGTTAATAAAATATATTCACAGTTAAATGATGAGGAAAAAAAGAACATAGCTCCTTTCATTCACGGAATGTGTTTTATGAAAACGCAATTTTTCGATATGTATAGCAGTCAATTAGAAATTGCTAACGAAAAAGGCGATGCAAAGGAAATTTTCGAGCTTAAAATTAAAGTAAATGCTACAATGGAAATGCTAACGCTGTGGCAAAAATGGTGGAACGAAAATGGTTTTGTTCCCTGTGAGGTGGTATAATGGAAAATGCTGTTGCAATTTTCAAATGCTTGGGAGATGAAACAAGATATAACATTCTATGCCAGCTATACCATAGCGATAGTTATGTAGAGCTTTTAGCAAGCAACTTAAACCTCACACCGGGCACAGTCAGCTTTCACCTTAAAAAAATGGAAAAGATTGGCTTAGTAAAATGCTCGAGAACCCAATTCTACATGATATATTCATTAAATCGCGAAGTTATCGGTGCAACAATTGAAAGCTTTATTGAAAGCAAAGAAATCAAGGACGAAGAAAGCGAATACAGAAAAAAGGTAATTAGCTCCTTCTTTAAGCTTGGAAAGCTTGTTCAAATACCTGTGCAGCAAAAAAAGAGGGAAATTGTTCTTTCCGAAATCATTAAAGACTTTGAAAATGGTGTAGAATATACAGAAAAAGAAGTAAACGATGTGATTTTGAAATACAATGATGATTATTGCACAATTAGGCGTTGGTTTGTTGAGGACGGCTTTATGAAACGCGAAAACAACAAATATTATGTGATAAAATAACTAAATTTACAAAAGACCTTGGAATTGCTTAAATTCCAACAACCTCCTAAAAAGCGAGTGCTGATTTCGGCACTCGCTTTTAACTTATAAACCATATTTTTGCAACAAATTTAGGGCTTTATCAAAGCTCATAAAAATGTTTCATTCTTCTATATCGTTAAAGTAATCTCTGTTAAAAAATTCCGCAAGTGTTATGCCTGCGCCCTCGCAAAAGCGCTTAACTGTAATTACCTTTGAGCATTTTGTTCTGCCTTTTACCAAGTCATAAATTGCAGACGGTGACATGCCGCCCTTTAGTGAGGCGTCGCAAATGTTTAATCCCTTTTCCTTGCAAATCTCGTTTATTCGTTTTACAATAGCATCATTCAATTTCATAATTGTGTCCTTTCACGGAATTTTTTCACGGTGTTCCACAATTATTATATGTTTATAAATATATTTCCTCTCGTGGAGTTCCACGATATTGACAATTTGTATTGAAAAACGATACAATTAAATTACGGTTATGTTACTCCGTGTATTAAATCTCAGTATGAGGGCGCTATTTTAGGAAAGGAATACGATTCAATATTATATCCGCCACTTGAAAATGTTCCACCTAAATTTGCAATATGCAAAAGAAATGAGTGGATGATAGATAAATCCGACCTTATTATATCATATGTTAACCACACATACGGCGGTGCTTATAATGGATTGTGCTATGCGCAAAGAAAGAAAAAGAAGATTATAAATTTAGCACAATAGTTTCTAAATAGGTTGATTTTTCGCACGTAAAATGGTAAACTAAAAATAACGTAAAATATTTCCAAAAGGAGCAAAAAATGAAATACGAAAATAACTACTATAAGGGCTATGACCTTGGCGCTTTGCCAAAGGATTCGGTAGCGGAGCTTGAGGAGCTTTCACTTGAATGTGCCAAAGAGGGCATAGTGATGCTTGAAAACAAAAACGACGTGCTTCCTCTCAAAAAGGGCGAGGGAGTGTCTATATTTGGCAGAATTCAAAGGGAATATTACAAGAGCGGAACAGGCTCGGGCGGACTTGTTAACGTAAAATACGTTACAAATATAGTTGACGAATTAAAGAAGCTTGACTACGTAAAAATAAACGAGGAGCTTTTATCCGTTTACGAGGAATGGAAAAAGGAAAATCCATTTGACAAGGGTCAAGGCTGGGGCGGTGAGCCGTGGTGTCAAAAGGAAATGGAAATTGATATTGATCTTGTGAAAAAAGCAAGAGAGTTTGGCGAAAAGGCGATAGTTGTTATAGGCAGAACCGCAGGCGAGGACAGAGATAACTCAGCCTCCGAGGGCAGCTACCTTCTTTCGAAGGGCGAGGAGGAGCTTCTTTCCAAGGTATCAAGCGTTTTTGATAAAATTATCGTTATATTAAACGTTGGTGCAATCATCGATATGAAATGGGTTGAAAAGTACAACGTTTCGGGCGTTTTGTACGTATGGCAGGGAGGAATGTGCGGCGGTACGGCATGCGCTGAGGTGCTCACAGGCTACTCCCCATCGGGTAAGCTTGCTGACTCTATTGCATACGATATTTCCGACTATTCATCAACTGCAAGCTTCGGCGGCAAGGAAAACAACCTCTATAAAGAGGATATCTACGTTGGCTACCGTTATTTTGAAACCTTCGCACCCGAAAAAGCACTTTACCCATTTGGCTACGGTCTTTCATATACAAGCTTTGATATGAATTCCATCGCGTGCATAAAGGACGGTAAAATTCAAGTTAGTACAACCGTTAAAAACATAGGCGAGTGCGAGGGCAAGGAAACGGTACAAATCTACTTCGGCGCACCGAACGGAAAGCTTGGCAAGCCAAAGTGCGAGCTTGTTGCTTACGCAAAAACAAAAAGCTTGAAAAAGGGTGAAACCGAGACACTTACCCTTGAATTTTCACCAAGCGCTATGGCTTCATTTGACGATACGGGCGCAACAGGCAATAAGAGCTGCTTCGTTTTAGAGGCGGGTCAGTACGTAATTTACGCAGGCAACTCCTCGCGCAATATTTTACCTGTTTTCGTATATATGCAGGATGAAACCGAGGTAGTTACAAAATGCACACAGGCACTCTCCCCGAAAACACCGTTTGAAAGAATGAAGAACGAAGGCGGCAAGATAGTATATGAAGAAGTGCCTACAATGGACTACGACCTAATAGAGAGAATTAACGGTAATTTGCCAAAGGAAATAGAGTACACAGGTGACAAGGGAATTAAGCTCGAGGACGTGAGGTGCGGCAAGAACACAATGGACGAGTTTATCGCTCAGCTCACCAAGGAAGAGCTTTGTTGCCTTGTGCGCGGAGAGGGAATGAACTCACCTAAGGTAACCGCAGGCACGGGCTGTGCATTCGGCGGTGTTACCGAGGAGCTTATTTCCTACGGTGTGCCGATAGTTTGCGGCACAGACGGCCCGTCGGGCATTAGAATGGACTCAGGCGCTGCGGCTACGAGTATGCCAAACGGCACCTGCCTTGCTTGCACCTTTAACGACGAGCTTGTTTGTGACCTTTACTCCCTTGAGGGCGTTGAGATGACCGCTTACGAAATTGACGTTATCTTAGGCCCTGGCATTAACATTCACAGAAGTCCGTTAAACGGCAGAAACTTTGAATATTTCTCAGAGGACCCATTCTTAACGGGTAAAATGGCGGCAGCGATTTCAAGAGGCTTAAATCGCGTCGGCGTTTATGCAACAATTAAGCACTTTATGGCAAATAGCCAAGAGTGGTACAGACACACAAACGACTCCGTGCTTTCCGAAAGAGCAATTCGCGAAATTTACGCACGTCCGTTTGAAATTGCGGTGAAAGAGGGCGGCGTTAAGTCAATTATGACCGCATACAACGCAGTAAACGGCTACCACGCCGCATCAAGCTATGACCTCACCAAAACTATGCTCCGTGACGATTGGGGCTACGACGGCTTCGTTATGACCGACTGGTGGGCACACGTAACCAACCTCGACGGCACAACCTCAACCTCTGATTTTGCATCAATGGTTAAGGCGCAAAACGATATTTATATGGTTATGGAAACCGCGAAAAATCATAACGACAACCTTGAAGCATCACTTGAAAACGGCTACTTAACACTCGGCGAGCTTCAAACCTGTGCAAAGAGAATTTGCGAGTTTGTAATGAAAACACACGCCTACGAAAGATTTAAGGCAAACGGCTTCAAGTACGACGCATCAAGCCTTGATACGTCCTCAATGAGTAAGGAAACGGAGTTTACAGACGTCTCACTTGGCACACCTGTAAGCCTTGGTCTATCAAAATCAGGCAAGTACGTAGTAGAGCTTGAATTTACAACTCCTCAAAGCGAGCTTGCACAAATTAAAATCCCAATGCTCCTTGACGGCCGCGACGCCTGCACCTTCGTTGCTAAGGGCACAAACGGCAAAACAGGCATAGTAAAAGCACAAGTATCTATTATGAATTGGTCAAAGGCAGTAGTTTTCTCGTCCGAAAACGAGGTTGAAATTAAGTCGGTTAAATTCTACATTTAACATAAAAGGGGCTGTTGCAATAAGAACCTGCTACGCAGAACCTTGTTACTCGCGTAATAAGCACAGAACAAAAACAGACACATTCTCGTCTAAAACCATAATATATATTTATTTCAAAGCGGTATATTGTTGAGAACTTGCAAAAATTGCAAGTTCTCTTCATTTTTTGTGTCTGTTTTTTAGACGCGACCTCGCACGCCCCAAGGGCTCCCGTTAAAATCTGTCAAGATTTTTGGGAATGGGCTTGCCGT
>JBGVIN010000093.1:0-2846 GCA_045123255.1 Eubacteriales bacterium | reverse complement strand
TTCGCCCATCAGCTTAATTGTTTCTATGTCTGTGGAATTCTTTTTCGAGTCCGTTGCAACCGCGTAGCTTGGATTTGTTTTACAAATAAGTTCAGGCAGGTTTTCTATATACGAGCCGTGGTGCGGAAGCTTTATTAGGTCATATTCGCGCTGACATTCGGCTATAATTTCCGAAATGCGCTCCTCTTTTGCATCAGCGGCAAACAAAATGCTGCGATTTTCAAGCACCATTGAAATAACAAGGGACGTGTTATTGTCGTTGTCGTTTGAATATTTTTTCTCGCGTGGCACGTTGATTTCAAGCTTGCACGAACCACTTTCAAATGAAAAATCCTCTTGTAGCTTGACAAGCGGTACGTTCATTTTGGCAATTGCGGTATGGCAAGCGTAATATTCCTCCGAGCCCTTTGTAAAGCGTGATTCGTAAACTGTGCCAACGGTGTAATTTTCAATAATTTGCGGAGCGGAGCCGATATGGTCCTTATCGTAGTGAGTTAAAATCAGCTTGTCTATTTTTTCGTAGCCCTTTTCGTCAAAATACGACTTTATAGTGGAAAAATTTTCCTCCTCGCCCGTGTCTATCATAATTATTTCAGCACCGGTGTTAATAACTATGGCGTCTGCCTTGCCAACCTTCAAAATATCAACGGTTGCGCCTTTAGCTTTTGCTTCCGTTTGGGTGTCGCCACCCGTTTTAGTTTCGGTTGAAGCATTGTCGCAGGAAATTAAAAAGAAAAGGAGCAATACGGCGCACAAGGCAAGCAAAACGTATTTAATTTTGTTTTTCATAATTACCTCCTTTTCCTATATTTTTATTTTAGCACATAAATGCGCCTACTTGCAAGAAAAAATGCCACAAAAACGTGGCATTTTATTTTTTTGTTTAACAAGGGGTCCTCGAACCGAAGAATGAGGTTTGGGGTTTTCTTTAGTTTGCAAGCTCGTCAACAAGTGGACTGCTTGTGCGGAAGCGCATTGTGTAGGATTGATAACGTAAGCGGTCGGAGAGGTAGTTATCCTCAAACGAGTCGCTATGCTGCCACGTTCCCTTGAAGTCGCTATCCCTAACCTCGGGCATACAGTCAAGGCTTGGGAGCTGTGTTTTTGGCGTAATTTCGACACAGGGTGCGCCCAAAATCACATCAATAGCTGCTTCAAGCCAATCGCGCGGACCGATATATTCGTTTCCAACCTTGATTTTAGGCGGTAAAAATTCGCCGTCCTTTATTTGGTCACACGATGCGATAATATCGCTTGCGTTTACAGTAACGGGAGCGGTAATTTCGTACGGTTTATCTAAAAATCCGTACACGTCCCCGCACAAATGCTCGTTTTTGCCCATCAAGAAATCGCGGCAGGCAAGCATCATATCGCTAAGTGAGAGTGAAATTGGCTTTTGCATTGGGAAGAAGGATTTATTTAGGTGCTTTTTAATTTCAGGCACAAAATCACGCTTCACTACTCTTTCTTTGTCTGCCTTTAATTCCTCGGATAATTCCTTGTAGGTTGTAATTCTAAAGCGTGGGTCACTCTTGATAAAACGAATAAGCTTGCGCATATTTTCAAGCACCTTATTTGTTATCTCGGCGGGTAAGTCGTTTGGCTCAATCCATTTGCCAAACTCGACAAGGTTTTCCTTGTGATAGTTTACCGCATCCCAAAAATTATCCTTTATTATCATATTCGGGTGCGTGTATATTATCGCGCGCTCGCGAGTTGCCAAATCGTCAAGCTTTGCCTTAATGTCCTCGTCGGTTGCATCGCGCAAAAACCATTCGATACCGAAATAGTAGTAAACGTGGAACATATTACAGTAATATGCGCCTGTGCCCTCCTTTACGTCGCAGAACGTGTCGGCGTACACAGGAATACCCATATCGTGATAGCCGTACATCGCAACGTACGATTTTTGGTTACCCGGTGGGCAAGCGGAATAAACGCGGTCAATTCCAAAGGTATCCTTTATGTAGTCAATACCGAGGGTTTCTTGACGGATTAGCTCCGCCTTTGCCGCGTAAAAATCCTCAATGTCGGTATATTCGTTTATCATTGGGTGAAGCGTGTGTCCGTAGGTGTGAGTGTCTATTTCGTGATGAGAAAGCGCCTCTATTACATCCTCTCTGCCCCAAGCCTTAAGCTGCTTTGCCAAAAGTCCAACGAGCTGGAAGCAACCGCGCACGCCCTCCTCATAAAACAGGTTAGCCTCGTATAAAATGCCGTCAGCCGCACGGGACGAGGTAAAGTCCTCCGTGTCAAACGAAAAAATTATATCTGTCATAGTAATCTCCATAAAATTTCATTATATATATGATATCATTTTAGAGAGCATTTTTCAAGAGAATTTTATTTAATAGTTTACAAAACGAAAAACTTATGATATAATCAAATTGCCAAACAAACTAAATATGCAATAATGGGTTTTTTTCTATGGGATAGTTATACCCTTTTTTGTCTATGCTATAATTAGACTTTTTATTACATTTGGTAAAAATGTAGTTCCTCGGTCTGATTATAGTATGCAACCCATATTGTGAAAAGAGTTTGTTTGGCGACAATTGGGGTTCTACGTTTTTCGGTGCGTTCAACCTCGGTTGGCGCACTTTTTATTTTAAGGAGTAGTAAAATGAACGGCGATTATGTGTATAGAGAATATCATAATATATGTTGGCATTGCGGTGCATCTATAAATTCAGAATTCAATGCAATGTGTGACAAATGCAATTGGTATATTTGTTCTTCGTGTGGAAGTTGCAACAAATATGACGGATTAAACGGCAAAGACAGAGGTTTTCGCAAAGACTATCTTGGACGTTTTTTCAATGAAATAACGAACTCCGATTTTTCAA
>JBGVIN010000092.1:0-22432 GCA_045123255.1 Eubacteriales bacterium | reverse complement strand
TGGTAACTATAAAATCGCTGTACTTGCCAAGGCTTTTTCTTAAAATCTTTATATGTGTGTCGAGTGTGCGGTCATCTCCAAAGAAATCGTATCCCCATACGTCGGAAAGAAGCTTGTCACGGGAAAGAGCGATATTCTTGTTTCTTAGCATATAGAAGAAAAGCTCATATTCCTTCGGTGACATATTAGCACGCTCGCCGTCGATATATACAATTCTTGCGGTAAAGTCGGCAACTAAGCCGCCGTTTGCCAAGGAAACTATCTCGTTTTTGCTTTCTTCCTTCTTTTCGCTTGCGCGTGAGCGCTTCATAATAGCCTCTATGCGAAGCATAAGCTCCTTCGGTGAAAACGGCTTAACAACGTAGTCGTCAATTCCTATCTCAAAGCCGTTTATCTTGTCGTACTCCTCACCGCGGGCAGAGAGCATAACGATAGGCACGTTGCTCGTTTCGCGAATTTTGCGTGATGCGGAGAAGCCGTCAAGCTCCGGCATCATAATATCCATAATAACGATGTCGAACTTATCCTTTGAAAACTTAATTACAGCATCCATGCCGTTTGATGCCTCAGTGACGGAATGTCCCTCAAACTCGGCATATTTGCGGATGAGCTTTCTTATCATATCCTCATCGTCAACAATTAAAATATTGTACATATAATCACCTCTTAATTATTCTAACATATATTACCCGAAATTTCAATACGGTTTTTGTGTGTATCCTTTGAACCAAAAGCGCACTCGTTTACGGAGTGCGCTTTTGGTTTTTATATTTTGAAGGAGAGTAGATTGAGTCTATATTTAGTGTCTCTTTTAAGCTTTTTTGCGTTACACTCGCCGCTTGGCAAGTGTAACAAAGCTTTGTTTAAGGAGAGAGGTATAGTCAAAATTATGTAAAATCCTTAAAGGTGCTTTTTTGCTACACTCGTCGTTTCGACGAGCGTAACCAAAGCATTTTGTTTTTAAGGAGAGAGATATGGTCAAAATTATGTAAAATCCTTAAAGGTGCTTTTTTGCTACACTCGTCGCTTTGACGAGTGTAACCAAAGCATTTTTGTTTTTTAAGGAGAGAGATATAGTCAAAATAGTGTAAAATTATTTGAGCTTTCTTTGGTATTGGGCAATAGTTAAGCTCTCGTATGCGCTAAATGCAACTGAGCTTGGGATGTAGTTGATTTTTTCAACCTCGCCGTCCGTGCTAATGCCGATAAGCTCGCCGCTTAGGTTGAACACACCGCCGCCTGCATCACCCATAATGATAATGCCGCTTGGCTGTGATGCTTCCATGCTTGCCCATCTTGCAACGGTGATGACGCCCTTGCTTTCATAAATTCTCAACACAGCAATATTTGAGGTGCTGTCCGAGCCACAAAGCTGAGCCTCGTATTTATCTCCGTTTTCAAGTGTGATATCTGAAATCAAGGCAGGAAGACCTGAGCGTTGATTGTTGATTACGCTTGCACAGGTTACAACGTAGTAGCCGTGCTTTCCGTTTGAGTCATCAAACTCGCCTGCGATAACGCCGCTGCCCTTTGCACCTGTTTTGGTGGTAATCGAAACAACTGAGTTTTTCATTGTGCTAAACGCATCCTGTGCGCTCGCACCGTTTTCGGTAGCTTTTTGTCCGTCATCGTTTGAAACGTACGCGGTGTTGTTGGTTACTCTTGGAGCGCCGCTTTTGTCAATCAAGCCTGAAACAGCTGTAAAAGCAAGAAGTAATGTCAAAATAATCATTGCTGTTGCAATAAGCGCGGTGCAAATCAAAAGTATTTTTTGAAGCTGCCATTTATTTTTCTTTGCGACTGTCGAGAGCGCTTGACCCTCGCCTCCGCTAAAGCTATCATTAAATATATAATTAGACATAATTCCTTTCGAGTGTCCCTTTGGACGCCGACTAAATCATTGTTTACGATATTATTCTACAACACGAATGTGAAATCTATGTGAAGGTGTTAAAAAAAATAATTGAAAAAACAATAAAAGAATCTTGATTTTATGGGATTTTTATGTTACAATACCTGCGTAAGTCGATTTTTGACTTAAAATGCTATGATGAAGTCGGCATTTATTCAAGGTCCGTTCACAGAGAGGGCGCCCGTGGCTGGAAGGCGCTTAGCGGTAGGATATTTGCATTTCCCTTCGGAGCTGATTTTCTGAAAAACGAGTAGGAAAATACGGGCAGTCCCGTTATAGACTGTGAAGGTGATAGCCTTCTTAAAGTGCCGCTTTTGCGGAATTTGGGTGGTACCGCGGACATAAACGTTCGTCCCTTGCTTGGAAAAAGCGAGGGCTTTTTTTATGCAACGCGCTGCGTTGATTCCATACAAGCGAAAGCTTGAATCCATACCGCTTGCGCGGATTCCATACACGGGAACCGTGATTCCATACACACATAAATGTGTGATTTAATACGTAGAAAAATCCGAGAGGAGAAAAATATGAAAGAAAAATTAAATCAAATAAGAAGTGAAGCATTTGCACTTCTTGAAAAAGAGGACTGTAACGTCGAGGAAATTAGAATTAAGTACCTCGGCAAAAAGGGCGAGCTTACGTCCGTTCTTCGTATGATGGGAGGCTTGTCCCCTGAGGAAAGACCTATTATGGGTCAGCTTGCAAACGAGGTTAGAGCCCAGATTGAAGAAAAAATCGCACAGATGGCAGAGGCAAATAAGGCAAGGGAGCTTGAGCGCGCGCTCGTTTCGGAGAAAATTGACGTAACAGCGTACGGCAAGGAGCAAAAGCTCGGCAAGCTTCATCCACTTACACAGGTTCAAAGAAAGATGGAGGACATCTTTATCGGTATGGGATTTTCAATTGCCGAAGGACCCGAGGTAGAGTACGACTACTATAACTTTAAGGCACTCAATATTCCCGAAAACCACCCTGCAAGAGATACACAGGACACCTTCTATATTACGGAAAATATTCTTCTCCGTTCACAAACCTCACCTGTGCAGGCAAGAGTAATGGAAAAAACACAGCCACCGATAAGAATTATCTCACCCGGAAGAGTTTACCGCTCTGACGAGGTTGACGGCTCTCACTCACCGCTTTTCCATCAGCTTGAGGGACTTGTAGTTGATAAGGGCATTACGATGGGCAACCTTCGCGGTATGCTTGAAACATTTGCAAAAACAATGTTCGGTGAAAAGACGAAAATCCGTTTCCGTCCTCACCACTTTCCATTCACAGAGCCAAGCGCAGAGGTTGACGTTTCCTGCTTCGTTTGCGGTGGCAAGGGCTGCCGTCTTTGCAAGGGCGAGGGTTGGATTGAAATTCTCGGCGCAGGTATGGTGCATCCAAACGTATTAAGAACCTGCGGTATTGACCCCGAGGTTTATAGCGGCTTTGCTTTCGGTATGGGTATTGAAAGAATTACAATGTGCCAATACGGCATTGACGATATGCGTCTTCTTTACGAGAACAACGTTAAGTTCTTGAAGCAGTTCTAAGGAAGGGGGAAGAGAAAATGAATTTATCAAGAAAATGGCTTACTGATTATGTTGACGTAACAGAGGCATCAAACAAGGATTATTGCGACAGAATGACCGACACAGGCTCTAAGGTAGAGGGCTTCGAGGTTTTGGCAAGCGATATTGATAACGTAGTTGTCGGCAAAATCACAAAAATTTCAAAGCACGAAAACTCCGACCACCTTCAAATTTGTATGCTCGACGTCGGAAGCGGCGAGGACGTGCAAATAGTAACGGGCGCGCAAAACGTTTTCGAGGGCGCGGTAGTTCCCGTAGCTCTTGCACCTGCAAAGCTTCCCGGTGATATCGTGATTAAGGCAGGCAAGCTCCGTGGTGTTGCCTCCAACGGTATGCTTTGTTCAATTGCCGAGCTTGGCTTAACAAAGAACGATATGCCAACCGCTGCCGAGGACGGAATTTTCATCTTAAACGAGCTTGACGAGTCAGCTAACTTTACCATCGGTATGGATATTAAGGATGCGCTTATGCTTTGTGACGACGTGGTTGAGTTTGAAATCACACCAAACCGTCCTGACTGTCTGAGCGTTATCGGTCTTGCACGTGAAAGCGCGGCTTCCTTTGAAAAGGAATTAAAGCTCCACACACCGGTGGTTAAAACCGCGTGCGACGGCGACAAGGTTGAAAACTATATTAAGGTAGATATTAACTCACCTCTTTGCAAGCGTTATAGCGCAAGAGTTGTTAAAAATATCAAAATCGAGCCATCACCTATGTGGCTTAGAATGCGCCTTCGCGCATCAGGCGTGCGCCCGATAAATAATATTGTAGATATTACAAACTACGTTATGCTCGAATACGGTCAACCGATGCACGCGTTTGACTATTCCTGTCTTGACGGCTCACATATTATCGTAAGAGAAGCGGGCGAGGGCGAAACCTTTAAGTCACTTGACGATATTGACCATACCTTAAAGAGCGGTATGCTCGTTATCTCCGATGAAAAGAAGGCGGTTGCCTTGGCAGGAGTAATGGGTGGCGCAAACAGTGAAATTAAGGACGAAACAAAGACGGTTGTATTTGAAAGCGCAAGCTTTGACGGTCCAAGCGTTCGTGTTACCTCACGCGCACTCGGTATGAGAACGGAGTCAAGCTCTCGCTTTGAAAAGGGACTTGACGAGGAAACGGTTATCCCTGCAATTGAAAGAGCTTGCGAGCTTGTAGAGATGCTTGGCGCAGGCGAGGTTGTAGGCGGTCTTATCGACGTTTATCCAAACCCAAAGAAAACACGCGAAATTCCGCTTAACGCGGACAGAATAAATGCGTTCCTTGGCACAAATATTTCCGAGGACGAAATGGTAAGAATTCTTGAATCACTTTCATTCAAGGTTGAAAACGGTACTGTTTACGTTCCGTCATACCGCGACGACGTCGAGGGTATGCAGGACGTGGCAGAGGAAATTGCAAGAATTTACGGCTACAACGAAATTGAAACCACAAACGTGGTAGCATCACTTACACAGGGCGAAAGAACTCCGCACCAGGCTTACGACGTTAAGGTTCAAGATACTCTTTGCGCTATGGGCATGTATGAAATTCATACGTTCTCGTTTATCAGCCCTAAGTACTACGATAAAATCAATTTACCTGCAAACGATATAAGACGCAAGAGCGTTGTTATCTCCAACCCACTCGGCGAGGATACAAGCGTAATGCGTACAACCTCACTTCCTTCTATGCTTGAGGTGCTTAATAAAAACAGCAACCTAAAGAATGACGAAGCGTTCCTTTACGAGGTTGCAACTATCTATATTCCAAACGAGGACATCACCAAGCTTCCAAACGAGCCGAAACAAATTGCACTCGGTATGTACGGCGGCGTTGATTTCTACGACTTGAAGGGTGTAATTGAGGGACTCTTTGCATCTACAGGTATTAAGGACGCAACGTTTGTTGCGGAAAGCTCCGACCCAACCTTCCACCCAGGCAGATGTGCAAAAATCTATGCAAGCGATGGCACGTACCTCGGTATTATGGGTGAAATTCATCCACTTGTTGCACAAAATTACTCATTTAACAAGCGCGTTTATATTGCCGCACTTGATTTTGAGGCTATGTTTGAGTGCCACGAGATTGAAGCAAAATACAAGCCGCTTCCTAAGTTCCCATCTCTTACCCGTGACTTCTCATTCGTATGTGAGGAGAGCTTAGAGGTTGGCACAATCGAGAGCACTATCAAAAAATCGGGCGTTAAGCTCCTTGAATCCGTTCGTCTCTTTGACGTATACAGAGGCGCACAGGTAGGAGAGGGCAAAAAGAGCGTTTCCTTCTCAGTTTCACTCCGCGCAAGTGATAGAACTCTTAACGACCAAGAGGCAGACGATGCGGTTAAGAAAATTCTTAAAACACTCGAGCGCGAGCTTGGAATTACTTTAAGAGCATAAGCGAGTGTGTGCGCTCAAACGCTTAGCACGTTTCAATAAAAAATGGCTACCCACAAAAAGCGGTAGCCATTTTTGTATAACAAAAACACGCGACAGTCACGCACCTCAAAAAAATTATTGCCGATGAGCAGAAAACAAACTGATGAAAGCTACTCAAAAACGCGTTTCACCTCGAAGTTGTGCCAAAAACGTCGAAAGATTTATATAAAGTTTGATAAATCCCTTGATATTTTATGAAAACAGTGATATACTAAATCTACAACTTAAATCAAATATGACACAAGTTCGAGGTGAAACGCTATGATAAAAAGAGATTTTTACTTAAATCGCATAGTTCGGAATATGTGGAACGGTGAAATAAAGGTAATTACAGGAATTCGCAGATGCGGCAAGTCAACGTTGCTTTTTGACCTTTTTTTTGAATATTTGACAAAAACGAAGAATGTTGACGAAAATTTAATAATCCGGATGGAGCTTGATCAACGTCGATATTATAAATACAGAAATCCCATTGCGCTTTGCGAATATGTTGAAGATATTGTGCTTCGAAATAAAGATAAACAGTACTATTTGTTTATTGATGAAGTTCAGTTTACTAAAAAAATTATCGATAACGAAAATGGCGGTGTTGAGATTACAATATATGATATGCTAAACGAGCTTAAATCATATAAAAATCTTGACGTTTACGTAACAGGAAGCAATTCTCACGCACTATCAAGTGATATTGCAACTGAATTCAGGGGCAGAGCCACGCAAATTCACGTTTATCCGTTGTCATTCGAAGAGTACTATACTTATGTAGGTGGGGATGAACGCGCTGCTCTGGATAGATATATGCTATACGGCGGTTTGCCAAGAACTTTGCTTATGGATGATGACAGAGATATAAAATCATATTTGATGTCTTTATATAACGAAACGTATGTTAAGGATATCGTAGAGCGTCACGGGATTGAACGTGAAGATATATTAAATGATGTTCTCGATTTTTTATCTTCTCAGATAAGCTCACTCACTAATCCTACGAATATAGCGAATGCAATAGCGAGCATACGCAACGAAAAGGTGAATCCTGCGTTGGTGTCTAACTACGTGAATCATATAATAGATTCGTTTTTGGTGCATATGGCGAAAAGATTTGACGTTAAGGGAAAAACGTATTTTAATTATCCGAATAAATATTATTATACAGATATCGGTCTTCGCAATGCACGCTTAAACTACAGACAGTTTGATGTGGGACATATTATGGAAAATATCGTTTATAATGAGCTTGTACGCCGCGGTTATTCTGTGGATGTAGGTGTGGTTTACGATCGAAAAAATGGCAATAACGTTCAAAAGGAAATAGATTTCGTAGTAAACGATGCAGATCATAAATTATATATTCAATCCGCATTCAGGATGGATACTGATGAAAAAACATCAAGTGAGCTTGAGTCACTTAGGCTTACAAAGGATTTTTTTAAGAAAATTGTTGTGCGTATGGATATTCCGCACAGTTTTTACGACGAAAACGGAATATATCACTGCAACCTGCTCGATTTGCTTTTGGGAAGAGTTGAATTGTTCTAATATATGAGAGAATTGATTTTAGCATTGTATTGAATTGGAGGAAATTATGGAAATTAAGGAATGCATTGAAACGCGCAGAAGCATAAGAAAATTTAACGGCGAATGCGTAAGTAAAGAGGATATTATAAAAATGGTTGAGGCGGCGCAATATGCGCCTTCTTGGAAAAATTCACAAACCGCAAGGCTTTACTGTGCGCTCTCACCTGAGGCTGTAAGCAAGGTTAATGCGTGCTTGCCCGATTTTAACGCGGAAAGAACACAGGGCGTTGGCGCATATATTGTGACAACGGTAAATAAGGGTCAAAGCGGCTGCGATTCCGACGGAAATTATTTCAGCCACTTAGGTAACGGCTACGAATGCTTTGATAACGGCTTGGCGGTTGAAAATATGATCCTTACGGCGCACTCCCTTGGCTACGCAACACTTATTATGGGTCTTTTTGACGAGGGTGCGCTTCGCTCGTACCTTGGTGTGCCAAGCACAGAGGATATTGTAGTTGTGGTTGCGGTCGGCAAAACGGACAAAAAGCCGAGAATGCCCGAAAGAAAAGCACTTGACGACGTGTTAAAGATTTTTTGAGGTGAAAAATGAAAGCATCAAGACAGACGCTAAAAAAGTTTATTAAGGGCGCGCTCACAATAAGAGACGAGGGCGCGTACATTTGCCCGCTCACATATGAGGAGGAGCAAATAAAGATGTTTGAGGAGGCGGACTGGGGTTGGCATTGGCGTTCACAGTTTTCCTCAGGCACAAGAATTGAATTAAAGACGGATGCAACCGAGCTTTATTTTGATTACTGCGCAAAGGATTTTTCCTCACCTGACTGCACCTTTGATCTCTACACGGACGGAGTTTTGCACACGGTTTGTAAAATTGAAAAGACTAAGCTAAGCCGAGTAACCTATAAAATGAGAAGCGGTTGGAAGCTCGTTCAAATTTATATGCCGACGGATTGCCATGTGGGTATTAAGAATTTCAATATAAACGGCGCATACAAAACGGTTAAGGACAAGGGCGAAAAGGTTCTTATCATTGGTGACTCTATTACACAGGGCTACGGCACCTTTATGTCGGGCGCGACCTACACAAACGTGCTTCAAAGAAAAACGGGCTATAATTTGGTGGCGCAGGGAATTGGCGGCTTGCCGTTTAAGGATTGTGTGCTTTATAAGGGCGAATACGAGCCTGACAAAATCATTGTTGCACTCGGCACAAACTACTACGATGCAACCGACGTTTACGATTACGAAAAGGAAACAGCTCACTTCTTTAAAAAGCTAAACGATATGTGGGGCAACAAGGAAATAGTATACATCTCACCGCTTTGGCGCGACAACGACGTTGATTGGGACAGATTTACCTGGTGCATCGAAACCGCAACGAGCGAAGCGCTTAAATACGATAACATAACCGTCATCGACGGCTTCGACCTCGTTCCAAACGTGCAGGAATGCTTCGTTGATAAAATCCATCCAAACGCCTACGGCTCAGAGCTTTATGCTTCAAACTTGGCATTTGTACTGAGAGAAATCGGCTTCTGAATATAATAAAAAAGACACAGGGTGCGAAAAATGCACCCTGTTTTCTATTAGTGATATTTATATGTTATCATATTTTCATTTAGCTTGAATATCGTTTCGTTTCTCTTGTTTTTTGACTTGTTAAGGATATTGTATTCTGTAAATTTGTTTAGAATTTTCAGTGCGCCCTGCTTCGACATATTAGATCCGATATATTTCAAAAACATTCTGTAATTGAAAAAATCCTCGGGGTTGTGCACAATGATTTTTTTAATATACACCCAATCTGAGGAGTTGAGCGTTTCTCCCGATTTGAATAGCTCTTTTTTTATTTCTTCAAGATTTTTGTAAACAAAGCTATATTTTATAGACGTTTCAAAAATATAACCCAAAAAGTAAGTCAAATCATTGTTTGCTTCTCTGGTATCAGATAGGGCTTTATAATAGTCGCTCTTGTTATCGTTTATAGCCTCGCTCATAAAATACGGAGCTATGGCAATATCGTTAATATAGTTGAGCCAAAACGAAACCATTCTTGCCGTTCTGCCGTTGTAATCAAAATACGGGTGAACGTAAAGAATGTAATAGTGACAAATATATGGCAACAATCTTCCGAATTCCTTAATGCATTCCTTGTCGTTTGCGAATTCGAACAAGCTGTTCATGCATTCATTGATAACACTTGGATCTGCACCGTCGTATTTTCCAATATACACCTTGTCGTGACGGTAAAGGCAACCGTTTTTGAGCTTTTTATCCTCGGGAAGGCAATTTTTGCTTAATATACTATATAGCTTGAATAAATTTTCCTTGTTAAAGCTTGGCTTTTCGTTCCAAATGAATTTCACGGCATCAAGCATGTTTTTTACGATAATGTCGTTTTCTTCTGACGGCTTTTCCATTTTGCTCACCTCAGAAATACGCTTGTGGGTGGTTGGAACGTTTTCAACGTTCAAGGTGCCTTCGATTTCTGAAAATAATCGTGACTGTAGCATATCCTCAAGATTGCGGTTAAAAAGCCAATCGTTGTAAAGCTCGTAGTCAGAAAGATGAATACGCGTGTATTCCTCTAATTTAGACAACAGAAAAACGCCGTTTACATAAAAACAAAATTTGGAATTAAAGGTCTTTAACGGTATTTTTTTAATACGCTTGAAGCCTTTCTCTACCAAATCATCCTTTATTTTCAAAAAATTTTCAAAGTCGTCCTTTGAAAGCAAAAGACCCACCCTTTGATTGTACCTCAAATCGCTTATTGAATAATAGCTTTCACCCAATATAATAGACTTTACTAAATCCTCGTTCATTTTTGCTCCTTTCGTAAGCTGTGCTTAATTATATTGTAAACCTAAATTTTAATTTTGTCAACTGTTTTGTAAACTAAATTGTAAACTAAATGATATAAAATGATATTTCGGTCTGTCAAATACTAAAAAGGGTGCATATTATGAAATGAGAAAAAGAAAATCTTAAAAAGATTTCGTATGCTCCTGCGATTGGGGTGTATAAGTAAAGAGAAATGATTTTTTATATAACCGCGGTGGAGGGATTGTGTGAACTGCAAACGGTGTGTTTGGATGTGAGGTGAGAGATTTTTTATGAAAAAGCCGACCCTGTGTTTGATTTTCGGTGGAAAAAGTAGTGAATATGAGGTTTCGCTACGTTCGGTGTACAACGTGCTTGGGGCGCTTGATACGCGGAAATACGACGTTATAAAAATAGGAATAACCAAAAGTGGCAGGTGGTATTTATATTCGGGTGGAAAAGAGGAGATAAAAAACGACAGGTGGTCAAGGGGAAGGTGCAAAAGAGTATCTATTGATTTTGCGCGTGGACTTTTAGCCGTGGGGCGAAAAAGGATAAAGCCTGATATTATTTTGCCCGTTATGCACGGAGAGTACGGTGAGGACGGCAGAATACAAGGGATTTTTGAAGCACTCGGCGTAAAATGTGCAGGGTGTGGTGCGTTTTCCTCGCACACCTCAATGGATAAGCACCTTTCAAAGCTCGTGGCAAGCGAGTGTGGTGTCAAGATCGCAAAATACGCGGTTTTACATAAAAACGACGGGGGAAGTGTCGATAAAGCACGTGAATTTGCAAAGGAAATAGGCTACCCTGTGTTCGTAAAGCCGTGCCTTGGTGGCTCAAGTGTGGGCGTTTCAATGGTAAAAAGCGAGGAGGAGCTTGGTGATGCTATAAAAAAGGCTTTTTCGGTTTCGGATAAAATTTTAGTCGAGGAAAAAATAAACGGTGTGGAAACGGAGGTTGGCGTGCTTGAAATTGAGGGCGAAATGGTTGCATCTATTGCGGGTCAGCTCTCTTGCAGTGGTGAATTTTACACCTATGACGAGAAATACAAAAACGGAAAAACGGAGTATATTATTCCTGCCGAGATAAGTGAAAAAACCAAAAAAGAGCTGGGGGAATGTCTTGGTAAGCTATATTATGCACTTGAAATCAAAGGCTTTTGCCGCTTTGACTTTTTTGTAGGGGGCGACGGCACGCTCGTTTTCAACGAGGTTAATACCCTCCCCGGCTTCACAGGCGACAGTATGTTCCCGAAATTATGGCAATATAGCGGCTACTCTCTTGACAAGTTACTTAATATTATATTAAATATATAAAATCTCTTGAAAAAACGCGCGATATACTTTATAATTATAAGGTGGTAGAGATGAACGTAAATTTTCTTTGTGGCAAAAGCGTTACACTTATCGGCTACGGCGTTTCAAACCGTGCTCTTTTGAAGCTTCTTATGCAAAACGGAATTTTCCCAATCGTACGGTCTGAAAAAGCGGTTGATTTGCCTATTGGCATTCGCGGCATTTTTGGAAACGGATATTTAGACGTTAGCGAGGAGATTGCGTTTCGCTCTCCGTCCGTGCATCCCGACAAAATAAGGGGTTGCGCAAGCGTTTATACTGACTGCGATTTGCTTCTTGGCGCAACGAACGCATATAAAATCGGTATAACAGGCTCGGACGGCAAGACCACGACCACAACCTTAATAGGTGAAATATTAAAGTGCGACGGCAAGCGCACGCACGTTTGCGGCAATATCGGCGTTCCCTTGGCGAGCGTCTTTCCAAAAATTACGAGCGAGGACTTTGTCGCTTGCGAGCTTTCGTCCTTTCAGCTTCACCGCGCCGAAATTCCGCTTGATATTGCGGTGGTGACGTCTATTAGCGAAAATCACCTTGATTACCACGCGGACATCTATGACTACGTCACGGCGAAACAAAATATTCTCAAAAAAGCAAAGCGTGCGGTTATAAATTACGACATGCAATACCGCGACGTATTTTGTCACCCCGAAATTACCTACTTTTCAAAAAACGACCTTTCCTCACAGGTTAGCGCGGGTGGCGCGCGCACGCATTACGTATATATAAAGGACGGCTTTATTTATTTTGATGGCGAGCATCTTTTTTCTCTTGATATTATAAAAATGCGCGGCGCACATAACGTCTATAACGTTCTCGGCGCTGTCGGTGCGCTATACGGCACGGTATCGCTTGAAAGCATTGTCAAAACAGCAAAGAGCTTTCGGGGCGTTGCACACAGAAACGAGGAAATATCCACACTTGGTGGGGTGAAATTTATAAATTCCTCGGCAGACACCTCTCCTGCGCGCACACTTACCACACTAAAAAATTATTACGGCGAGCGCGCCGTTGCCATTATGGGCGGCAGGGATAAAGCGCTTGACTACTCACCACTTTCGAGCGTAGCGGAAAAATTGCACGCGGTGGTGGTTATGGGTGAAAATCGCGCAAAAATAATAAAGGAAATATCCGCTTTTACTAAGGTAATAGCGGTTAACGATATATACGAGGCAACGAAAACTGCATATCTGCTTGCAAAGCCGAGCGGATACGTTATTTTAACTCCTGCCTCGACAAGCTTTGATATGTTTAACGATTATAAGGAACGGGCAGAAAAATTCAAGGATGCGGTTTTGCACCTTGACCCGACCGAATAAGAAAGAGGCAAAAATGGAAAAAATTAAGGAAATACTAAACGCACTTATCGAGGCAACCTCGCCGTCGGGCTATGAGCTGCTTGGCAAGGATGCACTTGAAAAAATCGTGGGAAATACCTTTGATAAGGTATATAGCGATAACCTCGGCACGGTTGTGCTTCTTAAAAAATCAAAAAAGGAAAATGCGAAAAAGCTTCTTGTTGACGCGCATTTTGATACCGTTGGACTTATGGTATCGGGCGTTTACGAGGGCGGCTTCCTCGGCGTTTGCTCCCTTGGCGGTCTTGATACTGCCGTTTTGCCCTCGGGTGAGGTTACTGTTTTCGGTAAAGAACAGATTTACGGAATTATCACCTCAACTCCGCCACACCTAAAAACAGGCAATAGCGCCGCGCCTAAATTAAAGGAGCTTTATATTGACACAGGGCTTACAAAAGAGGAGGCGCAGGAAAAAATTCCTCTCGGCTCGGTTGTAACGTTTAGAAATAAGGTTGAATATATAAACGGCGACTACGTAATAAGCGCAGGACTTGACGATAAATCTTGCCTTTGCGCGCTTCTTTACGCCGCATCACAGCTTGACAGCGAAAAAATGGAATTTGACCTTTACATTACCGCCTCTGCCCAGGAGGAAACGGGCAAGTGCGGCCCCTCACGCGCCGCATACGATATTTGCCCTGACTTGGCAATTGTAACCGACGTGAATTTTGCAAGGACGGGCAAGGATGAGGAATTTGAAGCGATTGAGTGCAAAAAGGGCGCATCAATTGACCTTTCCTCAATTTGCACACGCAAGACGACGAAAAGCATAATGAAGCACTTAACTGAAAATAAAATTCCTTATCAGGTTTGCTGTGAGCCGAGGGCGACCTCGACAAATGCGGACTCGCTCTCTATAAGCTCCCTTGGCTTTCCAACCGTGCTTATGAGCATACCGCTAAAATCGATGCACACGCCGAGCGAGATCGTAAATTTAAGAGATATTAAGTCACTTGCCGATATAGTTGCATCTATCGCTTGCAACGCAAGCATTATTGACTGAAAAGGAGCGAAAAATGAAGGAGCTTTTGAAAAAGCTTTCCCTCGCCTTTGGCCCAAGCGGCTGTGAGGACGCAGTAAGAGAGCTTATATATGAAGAAATCAAGGATTATATAGACGAGAGCGAAAAAACTGTTGACGCACTCGGCAATTTAATAGTTCACGTTGGCGGAAGCGGCAAAAAAATGATGATTTGCGCCCATATGGACGAGGTTGGCTTTATGGTAACGGGTATTACCGAAAACGGTAGCTTAAGGTTCGGCACTGTTGGCGGCATTGACCCGATTTGCTTGGGTGGCAAGCGCGTTGTTTCGGAAAGCGGTGTGCGCGGTGCAATAGGTGCAAAGCCTATTCACCTCTTAACAAAGGAGGAGCGCGAGGCGGGACCGAGAATTAAAAATATGTCTATCGATATCGGCGCGGACACAAAGGAAGAGGCTGAAAAGCTCTCCTTTATCGGTGATTATTTCACCTTTGATTCCGATTATATCGAATACGGAAACGGATATATTAAGTGTAAGGCACTTGACGATCGCCTCGGATGCGCCGCTATGTGTCAGCTAATCAAGGATATAAAAAACGGTGAGATAAATCTTGAATACGATACCTATTTCGCGTTTACAACGCGCGAGGAAATAGGATATTCGGGTGCTTTCACCGCTACCTCACGCATAAATCCCGACTACGCTATCGTAATTGAATCAAAGGCGGTTGCGGATATTTACGGCGTTGACGAGTCGAAAAAGGTTAATATTCTTGGCGACGGCGTGATTATTTCATACGCCGACCGCGGCACAATCTACGACCGTGCGCTTATTTCCCATATAAAGAAAGTCGCGGACGAAAACGGAATTAAAAATCAAGTAAATATGTATATTTCGGGTGGTAACGACTCGGCAAATATTCAAAAAACCGCGTGTGGCACTCGCGTTTCAACGCTTTCGTGTGCATCGCGCTACATTCACTCGCAAAGTGACGTTATTCACGAAAACGACTTTTTTGCAGCGTACGAGGTTGTAAAAAAGGTGCTTGGCACAAATATTGAAGCAAAGGAGTAAAAAAATGAGAGATTTACTTAAAAGACTTATGCTTACCCCATCTGTTTCAGGCAGAGAGGACAAGATAAGAGAGGTTATATATAACGAAATTAAGGACTACTGTGACGAAATTTCAACCGACGCTATGGGCAACCTTATTGCACGCAAGAAGGGTAACGGCAAAAAAATTATGTTCTGCGCGCATATGGACGAAATAGGATTCTTTGCTTCGTTTATCACGGGCGAGGGCAATATCAAGGTTAGTGCAGTTGGTGGAATAAACGCCGTTAGCGCAGCTTACCAAAGCGTTGTTTCAGAAAGTGGCGTGCGCGGCGTTTTAGTGCCGAGTACCTCAGAGGGGGCGCCCAAGGTTGATGAAATGTATATCGATATCGGCGCAAAAAACAAAAAGCAGGCGGAAAAGGTTGTTAAAATCGGTGACTTCTTCGTTTGCGAGCCGAAGCTTGAAAAGCTTCAAAATCAAAGATACATAGGCAGACCGTTTGATGACAGAGTGGGATGCGCCATTCTTATTGATGCAATAAAGAAGGTAAACAGCCAAAACGATTTATATTTCGTTTTCTCCGTGCAGGAGGAGGTTGGCGGCAGAGGTGCTAAGCCTGCTGCATTTGCTATAGCCCCCGACTACGGAATTGCACTCGACGTAACTATGGTTGGCGAAAAGGGCGGCCCGTCCTCGATGGACGTTAAGCTTGGCTCAGGCTGTGCAATAAAGATTAAGGATACAAGCCTTATTTCCTCACCCGAGCTTGTTTCAAAAATGCGCGAAATCGCAAGCGGCAGAAAAATCAAATATCAGGACGAGATTTTACCCGCAGGCGGAACGGACGCATCACCTATGCAAATTGCAGGTAGAGGCTCAAGGGTTAGCGTAATTTCAATTCCAAGCGCATACATTCACACAAGCTGTGAAATGGTTGATATGTTTGATATTAAGGAGGCGGTAAAGCTTACTGTCGCCTTGGCAGAGGAGCTATAAAATGACAAAGAAAATTATACTTATTTTGCTTTCCGCCTTGCTTCTTATATTTCCGCTTTGCGCGTGCGGCAGAGAAACAGACGCGCCAAAGGGAATGAAAAAGGCGTCAAGCACTGAGTTTTACACAATGTTCGTGCCTGAAAATTGGTACGTGGTGGAAACTAATTCCGACGTTACTCTTGCACAGTCCAAGGTTGACGTGCTTGGCACAACCGAGCTTGAGCCTGTTACCGTAAACGCGATGTTTTGGTCGATTGACCAAGCGCTTTGGGGCAAGGATGACGAGGCGCACGCGGAATTTTATAAAAAGTATGAGGAGGATATGAAGGGTACGTTTTCCGACTTTACCCACATTGAAACGAAGGACTCCGCATACTATACAGGCGCAAAGGAGCATACCTTCGGTGCAAAATACGGCGATATTTACTATAAATACAATATGACCGTTATTATTCACAACCAAATTTACTACGTTATCACGTTTAATTTCCCACAGTCGAACCTCACAAAGGATGCAGACGGCAAAATCAAGCCGAGTGAGAGCTTTGATAAAGCCGAGTTTGAGGATAAAAAGTACGCAGACGAAATGGAAGACGTGATATCTAACTTCAAGCCTGAGAAATAATATGTCGGTAATTTATTTTGATAATAGCGCAACGACCAAAATGAGTAAGGGCGCGCTTTCGGTATTGAACGAAACGGCAACGGAAAGCTACGGAAATCCGTCGTCCTTGCACAGAGTAGGTCTTGACGCGGAGAAAAAATTAAGCCGAGCAAGAGATATTATAGCAAAAAGCGTTGGGCTTCTTCGCTACACGCGCGCAGAGGTTGTTTTCACCTCGGGCGGCACGGAGTCAAACAATCTTGCAATTCTCGGCACGGTGTTTGCAAAAAAGCGTATCGGCAACGAAAAAATACTTACCTCGGTGGGTGAGCATTCCTCAGTTGAAGAAACACTTGCAATTTTAGAAAAAATGGGTTATAATATCGTGCGCGTGCCGACGAAGGGTGGCGAGCTTGACCTTGATTTCATACGCCAAAACGCGCGCGGCTGTATTCTTGCCACGTTTATGCACGTAAACAACGAAACGGGCGCACTCTACGATTTGCCGAGTGCATTTAGTATCGTTAGGGAAAAGTCCCCCGATGCGGTTTTACACGCGGACTGCGTTCAGTCCTACCAAAAGGTTAAATTCACCAAAAAATCGCTCGGTGCCGATTTAATTTCGGTGAGCGGTCATAAGGTAAACGGCCCCAAGGGTGTCGGCGCTTTGTTTGTCGGCGCAGATATAATAAAAGCCAAAAAGCTCTCTCCGCTATTTTTCGGCGGCGGACAGGAAAGCGGTATGCGCTCGGGCACGGAAAACCTTTATTCCGTGTGTGCGTTTGCCAAAGCCGTTTCGGAGCATATGGAAAACAAGGACGAGACGGAAAAAATCGGCGAGCTAAGACAATATATCGTCGAGGGAGTGTCTAAAATTGAGGGTGTGCGCGTAAATTCACCAAAGGAAAACGCGCCTCATATCGTGAGCATTACCGCGTTTGGTATAAGGAGCGAAACGATGCTTCATTACCTCTCACGCGAGGGAATTTACATCTCAAGCGGCTCAGCGTGCGCCTCAAACGCACCGAAGAAAGCAAGCGCGGCGCTTATCGGCTTCGGGCTTAGTGAAAACGAGGCGGACTCCACGGTTAGAATTTCGCTCTCGGGCGAAAACACAAAAGAGGAGGCGGACAAGCTTTTTGCTTCTCTTGAAAACGCGATAAAAACGCTTGTTAGACGCTAAAACGTACACGTGGTGCGGTATTTTAGTAGAAAATACGTAAGTTAGTTAAATTTAGCCAACGGGCGCACACGCGCTCGGCTATAAAAATAAAGGAGTAAAAATGAATTTTGATCTAAGTGTTTTATGGGAAAACATCGCCGAGCTTTTTAAGAGCGGCGGATGGAAAATGCCCGTGATGTGGATTATAGGCGGCGTGCTTATTTTCCTTGCCATCAAAAAGGAAATGGAGCCGACGCTCCTTTTGCCAATGGGCTTTGGCGCAATCCTCGTTAACCTGCCAAACTCAGGTGCGCGTGAGGTTATCGACCACCTCTTTGAGATAGGTATCAACTCGCACGAGCTGTTCCCACTCATTTTATTTATCGGTATCGGAGCTATGATTGACTTTGAGCCGCTTCTCACCAACCCGAAGCTTATGCTATTCGGCGCGGCGGCACAGTTCGGTATTTTCTTTACACTTTGCGCGGCATCACTCATCGGCTTTGACATTAAGGACGCAGCTTCAATTGCAATTATCGGCGCGGCAGACGGCCCAACCTCAATATTCGTTGCAAATATGCTTAACTCCAACTACACCGCGGCAATTATGGTGGCGGCGTACTCGTATATGGCGCTCGTTCCCGTCGTTCAACCGCCTATTATCAAGCTTTGCACGACAAAGAAGGAAAGAATGATCCGCATGGACTACAAGGGCAGAAAGGTTTCAAAGCTTACAAAAATCCTTTTCCCGATTGTAGTTACAGTAATTGTTGGTCTTGTAGCACCCGACGCGGTTGCTCTCATAGGATTTTTAATGTTCGGTAACTTAATTCGTGAATGCGGAGTTCTTAACTCGCTTTCCGACACTGCGCAAAAGGTTCTTGCAAACCTCATTACAATCTTCCTCGGCATTACAATTGCTTCAAGAATGACGGCTGCCGAGTTCTTAAAGTTTGAAACACTCGTTATTATCGCACTCGGCTTGGTTGCATTTACCTTCGATACCTTCGCAGGCATTATGCTCGCTAAGTTTATGAACCTCTTTACAAAGAAGAAGATTAACCCAATGATAGGTGCGGCAGGTATTTCCGCGTTCCCAATGTCCGCGCGTGTTGTTCACAAGCTCGGTCTTGAGGCAGACAACCAAAACTTCTTGCTTATGCACTCAATAGGCGTTAACGTGTCAGGTCAGGTTGCATCAGTTATTGCCGGTGGCTTGCTCCTTGCATTCGTGCAAGCGATAATCTAAGGAGGTAGCGTGATATGAAAAAGAGAATTTTATCAATAATTGTTTTATCACTCTTGGTTCTTTCCGTGCTTTCCCTGTCGGCTTGCGGCAAGGGCGGCGAGGAAGCGGCAATTGACTGCGTAGTAGGCGAATGCGACGGCACACTCAAGCCTGTTGAAGGCTCAAGCACGGTTAGCTGTAACAAAAACCCACTTCACGTATTCAAAATTTGTGCAGGCGAGGATTGCGGCGACGTAATTAGCCTTGGCGATGCTTTTTGTCCTGATTGTGGCGCGAGCCAAGTTGAATGCCCCGAGTGCAGCGACGGCGAAATCGACGGCGTTTACTGCACAAGATGCGGCAGACAGGTTCAAAAGGACGGAGCTATGAAATTCAAGCTCGACTTCGGCGCACTCGGCGAGAGCGCGATGATTCTTTGCAAGGGTATGCTCGGTATCTTCATCGTAACCGGCGTTATAATCACCTTCATCTTAATCCTCAACACCGTTGTTGAAAAGGTTAAGCAGTCCAAGGAAAATAAGCAGTAAACTTAACTGTGCCGTTTTTTGTAGAACGGCGCAGAGGTGACGGAGTATTTTGCCTCCTTTACAAAGGAGCCAAAAAAATTAACAAATCAAACGGCTACCGTATTTAAGCGGTAGCCGTTTTGGTATATTTTGAGAAAAGCTATTGACATTGACCCTACGTCAAGTGATATAATGTAATTGAAGGGCGGTGATATGATGGAAAATGAAAAGCTCACAGATATAAACGAGGTATGCATGATGCTTGGCTGCACCTCGCGCACGCTACGCTTTTACGAGGAAAAGGGAATTATTAAAAGCACAAAGGTTTTATTTAAGAATCGTAGGCAATATAACGATAAGCAGATAAAGGAGATAAAGGATGTGTTGGTTTTGCGCTCGCTCGGCTTGCCTGTTGCCAAAATTAAGGAGTTGAAATCAAACAATCAGTCGCTTGTCGATGCGATAGCCGAGAGAAAATCAGTGCTTATTGCGACTATTAACGCTAAAAGCAAGGAATATAATTTGCTTTGCGAGGCGCTTGTCACACTCCAAGACGGTGGCAGTATATTTGAAAATAAAGAAAAAGAGCCGATAATAAGCGACCAAAGAAGAATGGAAATAGTTGAATCCCTAACAAAAAGCTTTATAGGCGAATATTATGACTGGTGCTACGATTATTTTTCAGATACGCTAAAGGAATATTTGCCTATTGCCACCTTCAAAAAGGTTGTTTCGGACGCCCTTGCGCCGATAGGCAAATTTGTAGAAATAGAAAAAATAACACGTGATGAAAGCTTGAATAACGTTTATTACAGCTATTTGAAATATGAAAAGCTGGGGCTTTATATTAAGACGGTTTTCCACAAGGAGCAAATAAACGGAATTTGGTTAAATTACTATCATTATAAGGGAGAAAAATGAAAAGAATATCATTATTGTCAGTAATTGTCTTGACACTTGCATTGACCTCGTGCGATGTGCATTTTGGCAATGTACATTATGATGTGCCTTGGTGGGTTGTTGCAATACCAACAGCGGCTATTTTGCTATCTGCGTTTATAGTAGGTGGCATTGTAATATCAAAAAAGAAATACGTTTGCCCAAACTGCGGTCACGTGTTTTCACCCAAATTTTATAAGGCAGCATATTCTGTCCATCTAAACGACGATAGAGTTTTTAAGTGCCCCAATTGTAAGAAAAGAGGGCTCTGTACTCTTGTGCGGAAAAAGTAAAAGGGGAGGGCGTATGAACACAAAGGAAGCTGTTGCAAAAAGAATTATAGAGCTTTGTAACGAAAGAAATATAGCTACAAACGCCCTTGCCAATATTTCAGGCGTTGCACCCTCAACCGTTTACAGTATGCTGAATGAGAAAAGCCAAAATCCGGGTGTCGTGTCGATTAAAAAGCTTTGCGATGGATTTGACATCACAATTCGTGAGTTTTTTGACAGCCCTATATTTGACGATTTGGAGCAAGAAATAAAATAAAGCATCAAGCGATTTTGCTTGATGCTTTTTGTATAAAAGAAAAATATATTAAAAAAGGATTCCATACTGTAAATGCTTTGGATTGAAAACGTATATTTAACCAAAAAAACAAATTATTCACTCTAAAAAAGTGCGGTTTTGTTGACAAAACGCTCATAAAAGTGTATAATAATGATAATGATAGATGTAAATGCGGAGGATAATATGTACTTAAAAAGAAAAATTGATGATTTTTTAGTCGATTGGAAAAATGATATACAAAGAAAGCCGTTGATAGTAAAGGGTTGCCGTCAAATTGGAAAAACCGAGTCTATTCTTCATTTTGCAAACAGTAACTATGAAAGCGTTGTGGAAATTAATTTTGTAAGAGATGAGAAATACAAGAAGATAATAGTTGACGGCTTTGACGTTGATAATATTATTAAAAATATCTCAAGAATTGATCCATCGAAAAAATTCATACCGCAAAAAACGTTGATATTTTTCGACGAGATTACCGAGTTTCCCGAAATTGCCACATCACTTAAATTTTTCAAAGCAGACGGCCGCTTTGACGTGATTTGCTCCGGTTCTATGCTCGGAGTAAACTATAAGCGAATTGAAAGCAACAGCGTTGGAAACAAAACCGACTATACGATGTATTCAATGGATTTTGAGGAATTTTTGTGGGCAAAGGGCTACAGCAAGGACATTATAGATGATATGCTTTCCCATATGAGCGAAATGCGCCCGTTTGGTGAGCTTGAAATGGACGTTTACCACGGTCTTTTTCTTGATTTTTCCATTCTTGGCGGAATGCCCGCAGTTGTTAATGATTACATTGAAAAAGGAACGTTTGAAGGCTCCTTGGAAACGCAACGGCAGCTGATTAATGACTATAAGGAGGATATTCGCAAATACGCCGAGGGATTAGACCAAACGCGTGTAATTAACGTATTCAACAGTATAGCTCCTCAGCTTGCAAAGGAAAATAAAAAATTTCAAATTGCAAAGGTGGCAAGCGGCGCACGCTTTAGAGATTACAGAGGATGCGCAGAGTGGTTGACCGATGCCGGTATTGTCAACGTATGCTACTGCTTGAATTTCCCAGAGTTGCCATTGAACGGAAATTGCGATATTGATAAGTTCAAGCTTTACTTTGCCGATACGGGCTTGCTCGTTTCATTGCTAGATGAGGAAGCGGGTGAGGATTTGCGCGCAAATAGAAATCTCGGTGTATACAAGGGCGCGCTCTATGAAAATATTATGGGAGAAGCGCTTGTGAAATCGGGATATAATCTTTATTATTATAAGCGTGAGGATTCTACACTCGAAGAGGATTTCTTTGTAAGAAGTGCACAATGCTTGATTCCTGTAGAGGTAAAAGCAAAAAGCGGAAAAGCAAAATCCCTGCG
>JBGVIN010000091.1:0-2337 GCA_045123255.1 Eubacteriales bacterium | reverse complement strand
ACGGCAAGCCCATTCCCAAAAATCTTGACAGATTTTAACGGGAGCCCTTGGGGCGTGCGAGGTCGCGTCTAAAAAACAGACACAAAAAATGAAGAGAACTTGCAATTTTTGCAAGTTCTCAACAATATACCGCTTTGAAATCAATATATATTATGGTTTTAGACGAGAATGTGTCTGTTTTTGTTCTGTGCTTGTTGCAACAGCCCCTTATTCTTTTGAAAGGACAAAATTTTATATATGGAGTTTAATCAAAAGCTTCAAGAGCTAAGGAAGCAAAAGGGACTTACGCAAAACGAGCTTGCAAATGAGCTTTTCGTTTCAAGAACGGCTATTTCCAAATGGGAATCGGGCAGAGGATATCCCAGCATAGACTCTCTTAAATTGATTGCAAAATTCTTTTCGATTACCGTTGACGAGCTTCTTTCGTCAAGCGAAATTATAGTAATGGCAAAGGAAGAGGAAAAGAGAAAGAATGAAAAGCTAAAGGACGTAATTTACGGTATTTGCGATATAGCAATAATATTGCTTGCATTCCTACCGATATTTGCTCAAAGATATGAAAATACTATAAGCAGCGTTTCCTTAATGTCGCTTGATAGTATTAGGCTATACATTAAAATTCTTTATATAATTGCCATCTTAACAGTATCTATTTGGGGCGTTTTAGAGCTTGCTTTGCAAAATATAAATAGTAGGCCTTGGTTAAAGAGCAAGGCTTTGGTTTCGGTTGCACTCAGCGCCGCGTGCGTTTTGCTTTTTACACAGAGCCTTCAACCGTATCCCGCTCTAATTGCCTTTTTGTTGCTTTCCTTGAAGGCGATAATTCAAATAATTCGCAAATGACACGAAAAGTATCACGTATGTGAATGAGTGTTTCTTTACATTTTCACCGTTTGCTGATATTCTTTGTTTGAATAAATTAAACATGGAAAAGAGGAAAAATGTAATGAAAAAATCTCAAAAAATTAAAATTATAATTGGCGTATGTATGCTTTTCGCCTTTATTATTTGGACGTCGCTCGTCTCCTTAATTGACGTAAAATCAATAGCTCCCTTTGGAAATGAGGTCGGATTGTCTTGCATCAACGCTTGGTTTCACAGCATAACAGGCGTTAACATGTGGCTTTACTACGCAACCGACGCTCTCAGTATTTTAATATTATCTGTTGCACTTGGCTTCGGTATATTAGGGCTCGTTCAGCTGATAAAAAGAAAAAGCATAATAAAGGTTGATTTTGATATTTTGATGCTTGGCGCGCACTATATTGCCGTGATATTTTCTTATTTATTTTTTGAAATATTCGTTATAAATTATCGTCCGATTTTAATTGAAGGAGCGCTTGAAGCATCATATCCGTCATCAACAACTATGCTTGTGCTTACCGTAATGATACCGTTTATAATTCAAATGAATTTGCGTATAAAAAGTAAGCTAATAAAAAGGATAATAATATCAATTTCTACGCTATTTACAGCCTTTATGGTGATGGGACGAATTATATCGGGGGTGCATTGGATTACCGACATAATAGGCGGAGTGCTTTTGAGCATCGGACTTATTATGATTTATTGTGCTTTATATAAAATTTGTTTAAAAAAATAAAATAAGCGGAGGGTGCCTCTCTCCGCTTATTTTATTAAAAATCATTTCAGCTTAAACATTGTTGAAAGATTGTCGCAGGACTTTTCGGTTGTGTTTTGAATTTTTTCCTTTATATTTGTGCAAGAGGCAATTGCAATAGTTGCAGCTGTGCCGATTGCAATGCCGAGCATTAAGCATTTTAAGCTGTTTCCGAGCATTTTTAAGTTCCTTTCACGTATTTTTTTCAATATTCATTATTTGCAAAATCAGTTCAAAAAATACATAGCATACAGAATTTTAACGGTTTTTCTTTTGCAAAATCACAAATAATAATTTTGCAAAGGCGAGGTGATTGAATTGAAAAAAATTTGTTTCCTTTTAGCTTCATTTATGCTTGTTTTTCCGCTTTTGTCTATTACTGTAAACGCGAGTTCGTGGTATTGTAAGCGCGAAAAAAATCATATTCAACCAAGGCTTGGTAGCGAGCTTGCTTACGTGGAAAATTACGACCTATATTGGTGCGATAAAAAACACAAAACGATGGATGATGAGCGCGTAATATATTTAACGTTTGACGCAGGATATGAAAACGGAAACGTTGAGAAAATAGTTGATATATTAAATGAGGAAAACGTAAAGGGAGCGTTTTTCGTCCTAGATAATTTCCTTATCAAAAACGAGGCGCTGGTCAAAAAAATGATAGAAAGCGGTCATACGGTAGCTAACCACACCTTTAAGCATACGGATATGACGAA
>JBGVIN010000090.1:0-5307 GCA_045123255.1 Eubacteriales bacterium | reverse complement strand
GTATGGACAGATACGAGGCAAGAAAAGCTATCGTTGCCGACTTAAAGGAGCAAGGCTATCTTATTAAGGTTGAGGACTACTCACACAACGTTGGCACCTGCTACCGCTGCGGCACAACCGTTGAGCCACGCGTTTCACTTCAATGGTTCGTTAAAATGGAGGAGCTTGCAAAGCCTGCAATCAAGGCAGTACGCGAAAAGGATATCAAGTTCGTTCCTGAACGCTTTGAAAAGAACTATTTCTACTGGATGGAAAACATCCGTGACTGGTGTATCTCACGCCAACTTTGGTGGGGACACAGAATTCCTGCGTTCTACTGTGATGACTGTGACGAAATCGTGGTAACTAAGGACGAAAGCGCAATTTGCCCTAAGTGCGGCAAGGTAATGCGCCAAGACCCAGACACGCTTGACACTTGGTTTTCTTCTGCCCTTTGGCCGTTCTCAACTCTCGGTTGGCCAAATAAGACAGAGGACCTTGAATATTTCTATCCAACGAATACACTCGTAACAGGCTACGATATCATCACCTTCTGGGTTTCCCGTATGATTTTTAGCGGCCTTGAATATATGAACGAAAAGCCGTTTGACACCGTGCTTATTCACGGTCTTGTGCGCGATGCACAGGGCAGAAAGATGTCAAAATCTCTCGGTAACGGCATCGACCCGCTTCTCATTATTGAAAAATACGGCGCAGACGCACTCCGCTTCGCGCTTGCAAGCGGCAACTCGCCGGGAAACGATATGCGTTTCAGCGATGAAAAGATTGAAAGCGCACGTAACTTTGCAAACAAGCTTTGGAACGCGGCACGCTTCGTTATGATGAACCTTGATATTGAAAAGGTTGAAATGCCAAATTCTGACGAGCTTGCACTTCAAGATAAATGGGTGCTTTCACGCTTAAACAAGCTTATTGCAAGAGTTCGCGCATCGCTTGACTCCTACGAGCTTGGTATTGCTCTTGGCGAAATTTACGACTTTATTTGGGACGTATTCTGCGACTGGTATATTGAGCTTTCAAAGACAACACTTTCAAACAAGGAAAGCGAAAAGAACAAGGTTTCACAAAACGTAATAGTTTACGTGCTTGAAAATATCTTAAAGCTCCTTCACCCATTTATGCCGTTTATCACGGAGGAAATTTATGGGTCACTTCCTCACTTCGAAGACAAGGAAAGCATTATGATTTCCACATATCCCGAAGCGAGCGAGGCATACGATTTTTCCGCTGACGAGGAAAAAATGGAGCGCGTAATTGATGCAATCCGTCAAATCCGTGCGCGCAGAAATGAAATGAACGTGCCACCGTCAAGAAAGGCAAAGGTGTTCATTTCAAGCAAGTATAGCGATTCATTTAACCAATCAACCGCACAGTTCTTTGAGAAGCTTGCAAGTGCTTCCGAGGTTGAGTTTGTTTCCGAATACGATAGCGAGGGTGCGGTTCAAATTATCACCCACGCCGCAACAATCTATATTCCAATGGCGGAAATGATTGATACCGAAAAGGAAAAGGCGCGCTTAAATGGCGACCTTGCCAAGGTTAACGTTGAAATTGAACGCCTTGTAAAGAAGCTTTCTAATCCCGAATTCACCGCCAAAGCACCCGAAAAGGTTGTAAACGGCGAAAAGGAAAAGCTCGCAAAATACGAAGCTCAAAAGGCGGGTATTTTAGACGCACTCAATGCACTTTAAGAAACAAAAAAGCACTTCAAAACCGAAGTGCTTTTTTATGTAAAATTTAAGTTAAGCCAAGGATTTATTTAGCCAGTCGGGAAGCTCGATGTTGCCGTTTTCGTACTCTGTGTAGAGGTAAACACCGAAGGCAGCGCCACCGATAAATGCAATGCCCAAAAGGATTGCAACAAAGCCGCAAACGCCGATGAATGCAAGGAGACATACCGCAAAAACAATTGTAATCAGTAGAGCAAACGCAACGATAGACAGTGCCACCCTTGCGCCCGTCGGAAGTCCGCCACCGCTTTTTTGCTTGTAGCTTTTATTCGTATCCTCAAACGTAACGGTTGGTTCGTTTTGCACGTCGTGTTCGTTATTTATCATTTCAAATCTCCTTTCGGTTGGATGTTATTCTTGCTTTAATTATATAATGAAAAAATACAATTGTCAAGAGAAAAAAGCTAAAAAATATAAGGTATGATTTTACAAAATACGATAAAAACCGCACACAGGGTGCGGTTTTTTCTGTTATTCAGTGGTCTTTTCCCAATAGTAGTCGCTATATTGGTTTATTAGCTCGGCAGCTGTATACGGGTCGCTAAGATCTTCGGGTGAAACTGCGATTGCTTTGGCATCCTGCTCGTAAGACGAAGAAACGCTCCAACCGTGGGGGTCCTCAAAATATACCTCATTTAAGTTTTCACAAGCGTAGAAAGCAGTAACATCTATATTATTAACACTTGCAGGAATTTTAATCATTTTAAGTGAAGTGCAGTTGGAAAATGAATAAATATCAATATATACCAGCTTTTCAGACATTTTAACGTACTCGAGATTTTGACAATTTCTGAAGATGCTCGTTCCCATATAGGTTACGTTGTCACTCATATAAACCTCGCGCAAATTCTCGCAACCAAAAAATGCATAGCCGTAAATATTTTCTACCGTATCCGGTAAATAAACCACCTCAACGCTTGATGAGGCGAATGCTTCGAAGCCTATTGAGGTAACACGCTTACCGTCAATCTCTTCGGGAATATGCAATTCACCCGAAAAATCACCGTCAACCAAGCCGACAATCTCAATGCCACCGTTATAGTCTTGATATTCAAACGTGCCATCGTTTTTAGGCATCGTCAAATATACGATAAGACCTATTACAATACCGAAAAAGCCGAGTATTGTAGCGCCAAGCAAGCCAAAAAGGATTGCAAAAACCAAAACAATAGAAATTATAATAAGTGCTATTTTTGCTCCCCGCGGCATACGCTTCTTCGGAATGTAGTCAGGGCTGCCTTGCGATATGTCAGTGCGAATTATATTTTCGTCCATTTTCGTTCCCCCTTCGTTTCTTTATTAAATTATACAACGAAAAAAGCGCAAAATCAACCCCTTGGTGGTCATAAATAAAATAAATATGAATAGTATTTACTAAAAACGGGAAAGGAACTGAAAATGAACGATGAATTAAAAGGAATAACAAGCAAGGAAGCCGAAAAATTACGCGAGGTGTACGGAAAAAACGAGATAAGAGGACGAAAAAGAAAAAGCTTCCTTAGATATTACTTAAAGAACCTGAACGACCCGATAATAAAAATTTTGATAGGCGCGCTGCTTATTAGCACTCTTGTGTCCTTGCCTAAAATAAATTACCTCGAATCGTTTGGAATTTTACTTTCAATCTTAGTTTCCACCTTGGTTACAACCATCTCGGAGTATAGCGGTGAAAATGCATTTGAAAAGCTGCGAAAAAGCGAGGAAAACTCAACCGTTTTCGTAAAAAGAGACGGGGGAGTGGTTGAAATTCTGCCAAGTGAGGTAACCCTTGGTGATATTCTTATCATAGAATCGGGGTGCAAAATAGTTGCCGATGCGCTCCTTTTCAAGGGGGAAATTTCGGTTGATGAATCATCACTCACAGGAGAAAGCACCGAAGCGCAAAAAAATCAAATAAGTATAAACGAAGCATCGAAAATTAGAGCCGAAATTCTAAACAGCTTAGATAACGGGGAGAAATTTAAGCAAAAAAGACAATCAAACGGCGAAAGCATGCTCTACTCGGGCGCAACTGTGACACAGGGATACGGTGAGGCGCTTGTGGTTGGCATTGGAGAAAACACATATCTTGGCACTGAGGCAGGAGCGCTTGCAACTGACACAAGACCAAGCCCACTTAAAATTCGTCTTTCAAAGCTTGCAAAAACTATTAGCCGTTTAGGCTACCTTTGCGCCGTCTTAATTGCCGTGTCATATCTTTTTAACGCCTTCGTTATAGACTCGGGCTTTAATTCAAGCGAGATAATTTCAAAGCTCAGGGACGTAAAATTTATAATAACGCACCTTATTCACGCGTTAACTCTTGCCGTTTCGGTAACCGTTGTTGCCGTGCCCGAGGGACTTCCTATGATGATAACGGTGGTGCTTTCCTCGAATATGAAGAAAATGGCACGCGATAACGTATTGGTGAAAAAGCTTGTCGGAATTGAAACCTCAGGCAATATTGATCTTCTTTTTACCGATAAAACAGGCACGCTCACCGAAGGAAAATTAAAGGTCAAGGAAATTATCTCAAACGGGAAATCACTTAGCGTAAATGAAATAAAAGCAATGACAAAATTCAAGGAATACTTGACCCTGTGTGCGTATTTCTGCACAAATGCAACAAATGACGGCGGAAAAATTTTAACAACCGACTCGGTTGAACGTGCGTTAATGAGCTACGCCTCGTTTTATAGGCCGCGCTCTCGGGTGATAGAAAAGGTTCCGTTTGACAGTACTAAAAAATATAGTGCAGTAACTCTTGTGTCCGAACTTGGCAGAGTGTCGATTTTTAAGGGCGCGCCCGAAAAAATCCTTTGTGGCTCGAATTTTTATTTTGACCAAAACGGAGAGATACTACCGCTAAGTGCTAAGAAGCTTCACGAGCTTTATATAGACTATGAATCACGTGCAAAAGCAGGAAGCCGCGTTATAGCGATATCGATAAAAGAGGGAAATAGCGACACGTCCCCCGAGAAAATGACCTTTTTGTGCTTCGTTTGCTTGAAGGATAAGCTAAGGAATGGCATAAAAAACGCCGTCTGTCAGGTGCAGGGCGCAGGCGTTGGCGTCGTTATGATAACAGGTGACGGCAAGCTAACGGCAGAGAGTATTGCCAAGGAATGTGGCATTATTTCTCACACAAGCGGACGAAGCTTGGTTCTTGAGTCACAGACGCTTGCCAAAATGAGCGATACAGAGCTTGCCAAGGCGCTACCGAATTTAGCTGTTGTTGCACGCGCCTTGCCAAGCGATAAGTGCCGTCTTGTTACCGTCGCGCAAGCAAACGGCTATACTGTCGGTATGACGGGTGACGGAGTAAACGATGCATCGTCCTTAAAAACCGCAGACGTTGGCTTCGCTATGGGAAGCGGCACGGATGTTGCCAAGGAAAGCGCCGATATAGTAATAAAGGACAACAACTTTGCCTCAATAGTTAAGGCAATTTTATACGGCAGAACTATTTTTGAGTCAATCCGAAAATTTATCGTTTTTCAGCTTATTATGAATTTTTCCGCGGTCGGCATTTCCTTAATAGGGCCGCTTATCGGAATTGACACTCCTGTGACGGTCACTCAAATGCTTTGGCTTAACA
>JBGVIN010000089.1:0-4683 GCA_045123255.1 Eubacteriales bacterium | reverse complement strand
ATAATATATATTGATTTCAAAGCGGTATATTGTTGAGAACTTGCAAAAATTGCAAGTTCTCTTCATTTTTTTGTGTCTGTTTTTTAGACGCGACCTCGCACTCTACCGTACTAAGTACGCCGACGTGTACGAGTTCACGCCATCTGCACTCATTTCACTATCCCCTAAAAAAAGAGGCGTCGCTAATGCGACAGCCTCTTTTTTATTTTGTCACAAGAACTATTATTTGTAAAATTTAAGCATTAAAGACGTCGGGAAAATTTTTGAAGCCAAATGTACCATTTTCATTGAAAAGGTTGGGGTTGAGATGGCTTTGCGCTTCTTTGCACATTTTAGGGCGTGGTGTGCGACCCTTTCGGGCGTTATTGCGTATTTGCGCTTGTAGTCCTTTACGTTTTCAAGGCCTGCAAAGAACGGTGTTTCAACAGGACCCGGGCAAACGGCGGTGACGGAAATTTTACGTTTTCTTATTTCGTGTCTTAGTGCGCGGCTAAATGAAATAACGTAAGCCTTGGTAGCGGCGTAAACGGAAAAGCCGGGCTGTGGCATAAAGCCTGAGCCTGATGCAATTTCAAGGATTTTTCCGCCGTTTTCTATATATGGTAGCACAAAATAGGTAAGGGAGGTAAGTGCGTGCACGTTGATATCAACCATTTTTGAAATTTGATTTGGTGTAAGCTCCTCTAAATTTCCATTGAAGCCGACGCCCGCCGAGCAAACGAGGTACTTCACAATCGGCTTTAATTCGTTTAATTGAATTGTAAGCTCGTCAAGCGCGGTATTTTTTGATAAATCGAGCGCGAAAAGCTTAACGGGAGTTTTGAAGGCTTCACTCGATTTTTTCAGCTTTTCTATATTAGAGGCGATAAGCCAAAGCTCGTCAAGCTCCTCTTTATCAAGTAGTTTTGTTATCTCATAGCCGATGCCCGAGGATGCACCGCTTATAATTGCAATATTCATAAAAAGCTCCTTTTTACGATTTTATTAAATTTTATCATTAAAAAAGGCGCAAGTCAAGCAAATTTTTATTGAAAAACGCTTATATATATGGTAAAATAAATATATCAAACATTAAGGAGAAGCATATGAATTGCGTACATCTTGATTTTCACACAAGTCCACTAATTCCCGATATCGGCGAAAAATTTAATAAAGAGGAATTTGCCAAAACCTTAAAGGAAGCAGGCGTTGACCTCATCACCGTTTTTGCAAAGTGCCACCACGGCTATACATACTACCCGTCTAAGGTTTCCACAATGAACCCCAACCTCAAATTCAACCTTTTGAAGGAGCAAATTGAGGCGTGCCACAGTGTTGGAATTAAAGCGCCCATTTATATCACTATGGGTTGGTCAAAGAAGGATGCGGACGAGCATCCCGAGTGGCATCATATCGATTTTTGGAAGAAAAAGCCTATTGTTTTCGGTACTGAAATAAACCCCGAAACAGACCCCGAAATGCCTATATACGATTGTAGCTGGACAACGCTTTGCCCACTTGGCGGCTATAGCGACCACCTACGCGCGATAACACGCGAGGTTTGCGAAAATTTTGATATCTCCGACGGTATTTTCTACGACATTTGCTTAATGCGTGACGCTTGCGACTGCGAGTCCTGCCGCCAGGGTATGAGAGAAATGGGTCTTAACCCCGATAATTACGAGGATTCAAGAAAATATTATCGCGAAAAGCGCATTGAATTTTTCAGCGAGCTTAACGATATTATTCACGAGTATAACAAGGATGCACACGTTTTCTATAACGGTGCGGCTGATATGAACAGACCCGAATACGGTGTGGTTCAATCACACTTTGAGCTTGAGGATTTGCCAACCGCTTGGGGCGGCTACGACCTTATGCCTATTCGTGCAAAATATTTTGAAAAATTTGGTAAGTTTTATCTTGGTATGACCGGTAAATTCCACCACGCGTGGGGCGAGTTCGGCGGCTTTAAGAATAAGGACGCATTAAAGTACGAATGTGCCGACATGCTCAGTATCGGTGCATCAATTTCCGTTGGCGACCACCTACATCCGAACGGACAGATTGACAAAAGCACCTATAATATTATCGGTCACGCCTTTAACTACGTTAAAAAGATTGATAAATATTGCTTTAATACTCACGCATATACAGACATTGGTCTTTGGATGAGCCATACCGATTCCGACCTTGGCGCATCAAAGCTCCTTCAAATTATGCACCTTGAATTTGACGTGATAGAGGCAGGGGACGATATTTCCAAATACAAGCTCATTATCTTGCCCGACAAAGTAAAATTGAGCGAAGGCGATATGTTCAAAATCGCGTTGTTCGTTAAAAACGGCGGTAAGTTAGTTTGTAGCTACGAAAACGCTTACGATTGGCTCGGAATTAAGAAAATCGAGAAATCCCCTTATGATATTGACTATATCGAGTGTGAAATTGACGAGGTTGTAACACCGTTCCTCTCCTATGCAAGTGCATACAAGACCGAATGTGAGGGCGAGGTTCTTGCAAAAATCAGAGAGCCTTATTTCAGCCGTACGGCTGGCCACTTCTGCGGTCACAAAAACACTCCATTCAAGGATGAGGCAGCATCATACCCCGCACTTGTAAAGAACGGAAACGTTGTTTATTTCGCGCATCCTATCTTTGAAGCATATAATAGAACGGGTAACTACGTTTTACAAAAGTACATTATGCGCGCAATTAACGAGGTTTACTCCGATAAAATGCTCACCGTAGATAATTTCTATTCCTGTGGCAGAGTAAGAGTAAGAAAGAGCGATAACGACAATTTCTACGCTATGCACCTTTTGTACGCGCCACCCGTTAACCGCGGAAACGTATGCTTGCTTGAGGATTTCCCACGTGTTTCTGGCATTGAGGTTTCATTGAAGGTGGAGAACAAGATTACCGAAATTTACGATGCAACACTTGATAAAGCACTTGAATTTACTCAAAACGGCGACGTTCTTTCGTTTACCGTTAATGACCTTCAGCTTCACAAGCTGCTTGTAATTAAATATTAAATTTTTGTTAAAATAAACAAAAACTATTGACTAATAATTAAAAATATGTTAAGATTTAATTAACAAAAATAAATTTTAAGGAGAAAAAACTATGAAAAAAACATTAAAAATCGCATCACTTATGTTGGTTCTCGTTATGACGGTGTTTATTTTTGCTTCTTGTGGCAAGACACTTTCCGGCACCTATAAGGCAGAATCTTTTGTTGGTTCAACAACAATTGAGTTTACAGGCATTAATAAATACAAGTCAGTTACTGATGCTTTAATCGGTAATAACATTGTTGAAGAAGGCACATACGAAATCGATGATGAAGCTGGCAAAATCACATTTACCTTTGAAAGGGACGGCGAGGAAGCTACTCGTACATCATCCTTTGCACAAGGCGAAGAGGACGGCGTTAAGTACATCAAGATTGACGGTATCAAGTACAACAAGCAATAATCAATAAAACAAAAGCTGTCGCTTATGCGGCAGCTTTTTTATGCCTATAATAAATAAATGAAGGTCTTGATAAACAAAGACCGATAAATTAAAAGTCGAGAATTGAAAATAACGATAAATGAAAAGCCCGAGGCGGAGTGCCTCGGGCAGATTGTTTTTTTGGTATCTTTTAGAGATTGTCAGGGTTTGCAATAACCTTTGAGCAGAGAATGTCAAGATTTGCGTTTCTTACTCTGATTTCGTCGATAAATTGCTTTTCCTCAGCTTGATTTTTAAGCACGATATCGTATGTAAGCTGGAAGAGTGTGCCAAGGTTCTTTAATTTAACCTTAACCAAAACGGCTCTCGTTGTATATTTCTTAAAGAGGTCGTCGAAAAGGTCGTTATAGTCAAGCTCCTCGGGAATTGTGATTTTAAGCGTTCTTCTGAGCTTTGATGATTCGCCAAAGTGTGTAAAGGTAAAGATAACACTAACAGCTTCAACACACAAAACGAGAATAATTGCAATCCAAATGTAGCCAAGACCGAGAGTTAAGCCCGTTGCCATTGCGAGCAAAATTTGAACAAGCTCACGTGACGTGCCTGCTGCTGAACGGAACCTTGTGAGTGCAAAAACACCGCCGACGGCGATTGCCGCGCCCATACTTCCGCTAACGAGCATAATAAGCACGCAAACGATAGGTGGCATAAGAGCAAGGGTGAACACAAGGCTCTTAGAGAAGTCGTTTTTTATCATATAGCAGAAAGCTATAACAAGTCCGAGCGCAAAAGCAATTCCCAAGCAAAGGAAAAATTGCCATGCTACTATTTTATAAGCAGATTCAAGTCTTAATTTTACAATTGTGTCGGTCAAGCGTGAAACAAGCTCCTCTTTTCCGCTAATGCTTGAGGGAAGCTTTGATAGCGCGTTTGTGACCATGTTGGCGGTATTTGAAATCATTTCGCCCTGCTGCTCGACAGTAGGTGCGGTTTTTTCAAATATGCTTGTTACTAATCCTAAAGCCATATTTTACTCCGTTTCCATATAAGAATATTCGTTTATTTCTCCAACCGTAAACAAATGCGCGTTTTTCATTAAATTCGGGTTAGCCGTTGAAATAACAGATGCATTGATTTTACGTGCGAGCATAGTTTTATATGCCGCGCCTACCTTGGAGAACGAGGTAGGATAAATTTTCAAATCCGAAAGCAGCTTTGCAAGCCAAAGCGGAGAAGTGTTTGGAACCT
>JBGVIN010000088.1:0-5039 GCA_045123255.1 Eubacteriales bacterium | reverse complement strand
AATTTCGCAGAAATTGCATATCATCAAAACGAAGTTTTGTATATCATCAAGTTGCAGAGGAATACACCCTCGGTGATGATATACACGCTAAAGCGCGATGATATACGCCTTGCGGCGATGATATACCAAGTCTGCAACTTGGATAAAAAAATACTGCAGAAAATGTATCCTTTTCTGCAGTATTTTTTGGTGCAGATGATGAGACTCGAACTCACAAGAACCAGGTTCATTGGCTTCTGAGACCAACGCGTATACCAATTCCGCCACATCTGCATAAGGGTATTCCCCTTAATTATAATATTCATTGTATGCTATTTTGCATTTAGAAATAGTATCGATAGCTTCTTGCTTGCCAACGATATTATCAACGCGAGTTTCCTTGTTTTCAAGGAACTTATAAACCTCGAAAAAGTGCTTAATTTCATTGAATTGATGCTGTGGAAGCTCTGAAATATCACCGTAGCCGTTGAGGAAGGGATCGTTTACAGGAATAGCGACGATTTTTTCGTCCGCCTCGTTTTCGTCAATCATCGTTATCATACCGATGGGGTAGCACTCGATAATTGAAAGTGGCTCTAATTTTTCCTGACAAAGCACCAAAACGTCAAGTGGGTCGCCATCCTCGGAAAGAGTGCGAGGAATAAAGCCGTAGTTGGCAGGGTAGTGTGTTGACGTATATAAAATTCTATCAAGGCGTAAAAGTCCGCTTTCCTTGTCAAGCTCATATTTGTTTTTGCTACCCTTTGGAATTTCTATAACCGAAATAAATTTGTCGGATTTTATTCTTTCATCACTAAAATCGTGCCATGGATTCATATAAGCACCTCCAACCTATAATATTATATATCAAAGAACGCACGGTGTCAATAAAATCATTCATATTTAGTATGGATTTTTTATTTGAGTAAATGCTAATTATATAAAAATAAGAGGTGAAGGTAATGAAAAAAGAAATTATGCCGTTAAAAAACATAGTAAATTCAAAAGAGGACGATATTTGTGGGCACGTTTGCGAGGACTTATACGAGGTGTGTGAGAATACCATGGAAACAAGCCGAATAAGTGAAAATGAAAAAGCGGAGTACGGCTTTTCAAGCGCGTTTTGTGACGACGGCACTCCATTTGACTGCGGTCCAAGCGGTGGCGCAATTTCGCCGTTTACAGAGGTAAATGCAGAAAATCAGGGGGTTAACAGTGAGGTGCCGAGAAAGCCACATTTTAGACCCGAAAATTAAAAAAGCAAAAGCAGAATTTCCAAGCGGAATTCTGCTTTTACATTTGATATAAGACTTTTTATAAATTGCTCTTGTATACCTCAAAGGCGAGTATGGTAGCTGCGGATGCTGCCGAAAGTGCCGCATCAAAGCGCCTGCCGTAATCTATTCTGACAATTTGGTCGGCTTGCGAAAGGCGTGACGCAGAAATACCTCTTTTTTCACCGCCAACGATGAGCAAAATCGGCTTTTTAAGGTCTGCCTCGTAAACGCTAACCGAGTTTTTAATATCGGCGCAAACAACGCGGTAGCCCTTTTCCTTAAACGTCTTTATAAAATTGTCGTTTTCTATAAATATGTTAATACGCTCGCTAGCTCCTGCTGAGGAGCGGCAAACAACGCCTGCTGCACTTAGCCAATTGCGTTCGGAGAGAATAATTCCGTCAGCGCCTGAGGCGTAAATCGAACGTAATGCATATCCAAAATTGTACGGGTCCTCAATGCCCTCAATCATAACGTAAAATCCATTATCTTGGATGCATTCATTTGACAATATAGGATAGCTTCTTTCACCGCAAAGCGCGATAATTCCGCCGTGTGATGCGCCTATGGAAATTTTTTCTATTTCCCCTGCGTCAACCGTTGATAGCTCAAAGGAGAAGAGCTGTGCCATTTTATTAAGATAGCGAAATTCCTTTTCCTTGGATTTTAGCTTGCTTTTGTCAAAAAGAATTCTATCAATTTTGCGCGCACCCGAAACGTTTTCCTTTAAGTTGTCAAGCAGTGCGCGAATAGAGGTCATTCCCTCAAAAACGGTTGAAGTGGCAAATCTTGACTCTTCCTTAATCATTTGCCTGCGTTTTCCTTTAAGTAGGCGTTAATAAAGCCGTCAATTTCACCGTCCATAACCGCTTGAATATTTCCATCCTCATAGCCTGTACGTGTGTCCTTTGCAAGAGTATATGGCATAAATACGTATGAGCGAATTTGTGAGCCCCACTCAATATTCGTCTTGTTACCCTTGATGTCCTCAATTCTGTCAAGCTTTTCGCGCTGCTTAATTTCCATAAGCTTGGATTTAAGCATTTTCATAGCGGTTTCCTTGTTTTGAAGCTGGCTTCTTTCAGTTTGACATCCAACAACAATGCCTGTTGGAATATGCACGATTCTGATTGCTGAGTCTGTTTTATTAACGTGCTGACCACCTGCACCTGAGGAACGGTGAGCGGTAATTTCAAGGTCGGCTTCGTTGATTTCAATTGAGTTGTCGTCGTCAAACTCGGGCATAACCTCAACTGATGCAAACGAGGTATGTCTACGTCCTGAGGAGTCAAAGGGGGAAACGCGCACAAGACGGTGAACGCCGTTTTCACTCTTCAAGTAGCCGTAAGCGTTTAAGCCTTCAACCAAAATGGTTGCGCTCTTAAGACCTGCTTCTTCGCCGTCAAGCCAGTCAAGAAGCTTTACGTTGTAGCCGTGCTTTTCACCCCATCTTGTGTAAAGACGGTAGAGCATAAGCGCCCAGTCCTGAGCTTCTGTACCGCCTGCGCCCGGGTGGAACGAAATGATAGCGTTGTTTTTGTCATATTCACCCGAGAGAAGAACTTCAATTCTTTGCTTTTCCTCCTCGGCGATAATTTCCCTTTGCTCGGACAAAATTTCCTCAACCAAGCTCTCGTCGTTTTCCTCAATAGCCATTTCAGTAAGAGTGATAGTGTCCTCAAGCTTTGCTTCAAGCGCATCGTAATTTTCAATCTTTGATTTCATTTGCTTGATTTTTTGCAAAACCTTTGTCGAGTTTTCTTGGTTAGACCAAAAATCAGGGTCGAAGGTTGTCTTTTCAAGCTCCTCAACCTCACTTCTTAATTCGTCGATTTTAAGTGAGCTATGAAGCTCTTTAATGTTTTCACGAAAATTTTGTAATTCGTACTTTGCGTTTTCAAGTGCGATAATCACGGAATTTTCCTCCAAAAAATAGTAATTATATTTTATACCTAAATAGTATATCATAAAGAATTCAAAATTACAAATGTTTTTTATAATAAATTAGAAATATGATATCAAGGGAAATAACACTTGTTAAATTTTTGTTAATCTTAAATTTTTTCGAAATTTCAATATTATATGCATTCTAAAAAATAAAAATGAAAATTTTTTTAATTTTTTTCAAAAAACTATTGCATTTTTTATATGTTTGGTATATAATGGTGTTACAAAAGTGGTGAAAAGTGGAGCAATAGTGGCTAAAAGTGGGGCGAAAGGAGGACAAAATATGCTTTACGGCAGATATGAACATACGGTTGATGCGAAAAACAGAGTATTCGTTCCTGCAAAGTATAAAGAAGTTCTCGGCGCACAGTTTAAGCTGACTTGCAACGGATTTACAAACTGCATTCTCCTTTACACAGAAAGAGAATGGGAAAAGTTTGAGGAGAAAATCTCCGCACTTCCTACCTTAGAGTTTGAAAATTATATCCGTCAGGTTTATTCAAATACCGTTGACGTTCAAATAGACTCACAGGGACGCTTCGTAATTCCTCAGTTCTTAAAGGAACAGGTTGGAATTGAAAAGGACGTTTTGTTTATGGGTGTTGGCACTCATATTGAAATTTGGTCTAAGGAAGCATTCCAAGAGAAGCAAAAGACAATAGATATGAACGAAATGAAGAAATTAATGATCCAAATGGGATTTTAAGGAGTAAAGCATGGAATTTTCACATTACCCGGTTATGTTTACCGAGTGTATCGAGGGACTTAACATTAAACCGAACGGTATATATGTGGATTGCACCGCAGGTGGCGGTGGACATTCCGAGGGCATCTTAAAATCACTTGAAAACGGAAAGCTAATTTCAATAGATCAAGACGATAATGCACTTCTTGCTTGCAAAAATAGATTTTTGAAATATGGGGACAAGTCCATCTTGGTAAAGAGTAACTTTTCCGAGCTTGAACGAGTTCTTAATGAATTAAATATAGACCGTATTGACGGTGTGATAATGGATTTAGGTGTCTCGTCTCATCAGCTTGACACAGTGGAGCGTGGGTTCTCGTATAATAGTGACGCAAACCTTGATATGCGAATGAACCCACAATCACCCTTCTCAGCATACGACGTTGTAAATACTTACTCTGAATTAGACCTTAGAAGAATAATAAACGATTACGGCGAGGAAAGATTTGCTCACGTAATTGCAAGAAACATCGTAAAAGAAAGAGAAATCGCACCAATAAAGACTACGAGCCAGCTTGTAGAGGTCATAAAAAAATCAATTCCGGTGGGGGCGGCTAAAAAAGAAGCTCAACACCCTGCAAAAAGAACGTTTCAGGCTATAAGAATTGAGGTAAATCACGAGCTTGACGTAATCACTCCTGCAATATATACTGCGGTGAACAGACTTAATTCGGGTGGACGAATAGTCGTTATGACATTCCATTCACTTGAGGACCGAATTGTAAAGGGCTTGTTCAACGAGCAGGCGCAGGGATGCATTTGCCCACATGATTTCCCCATTTGCGTATGTGGCAATAAGCCGAAAATAAAAATCATTAACAAAAAACCAATTACGGCAACTCCAAAGGAGTTAGCACAAAATTCGCGTTCTAAATGCGCCAAGCTTAGAATTGCGGAAAAGATATAGGAAGATAAAACGGAGGATGTTTTAATATGTACGGTACAACGATGAGAAATTACAATGCAAATAGAGCATCCGGCACCAAGGATGAAAAAAGAGGCTTTTTCTCAAAAAAGTCAATTGCAAAGGAAAATAAGAGAGCTAAAAAGAATGAGGACACAAGATATATGAAGCTTGAATCCTCATCTGA
>JBGVIN010000087.1:0-6840 GCA_045123255.1 Eubacteriales bacterium | reverse complement strand
ATTCCAAAATCGCTTGACCCTCTAAGTCTGCATCTGCTTTTTGAATTAAGCCAGATCTATCCCATATACATCCCGAACCGGTCCAAAGCACGCAGAAATTAAAGAATTCAATATCGGTTGCTTTGATATAATATTCCCTTTGCATTTCTGCTTTTGTAAGCGCCTCGCCAATGCATGTGCGCTTAATTTCTTTACCGTCATAGCCGTATGTGATTACGTACTCATAATATAGCACGGAGCTTGAATTTTCAGGATGAACTTGTAAAAACGTATATTGGTTGAACGAAGCTTCTCCAAATTCGTATTTGTAAACGTTTTTAATATCGGAAGAAAAATAAGCAACTCCCGGTATAGTGGCATCATCGTTTATTTTTAGATAACGAACGGTGCCGTCAATTTTATTTACCAACCTATTTTCTATAACCAACCATTTGTCATTTTCAAACGTCTGTCCCGTTTTTACATTAGGCATTGTTAATCCTTCGTACAAAAAAGAACATGATGAAAGCAATAATATCATTGAAGACATAAGTAATATTACAGCAATAATTTTTTTCATAATACCGCCTTTATAATTTTTTCAAGATAATTATACCACTCTATACGGAATTTTTGTAGAAATTTCCCTGCCTTTTGCTTATCTGTTGTAGGATTCAATTTCCTTGCGGAGCAAGGTATCGGAAATTGAAATTTGTTGAATGAACAATTTTACAATTTTCTCAAGGTTACTATTTGAAGAATAGTCGCCGCGGCAAACGTAATTTACGCGTTCGTCCTCGAAAAGGAAGCTAACCTTTTCCTTTTGACCAGATGGGTAAATTGCTATCGATTTTCCGCCCTTTTCCTTAACGAGTGTCATACACGGAATATCGGTAAGACCGTCACCCAAGTACATAATATTTTCAAACGGAATTCTGTGAGAGTCAAGCCTTGAATTAACCTTAACGTCGTCTGTTCTCTTTAATGCGCCCTTGGAAATACGGAACAAAAACTGTGTTTTCGACGTATAGTTTATCGTAACCTTTGGCCATATCGCAATTCCGTCATTACCGTATAAAAACTCGCATGCGTAAATTTCCTTAAATTCCTTTGCAATTGATGTACCCTCAATAATTTCCTTGTTTCCGCTTGAAACGATATAATGCTCAACCTTAACGCCGAGCTCCTCTGCATATGAATTTATGCGCGAAAACCACGTGGTTACACCGTCGTAAAGCTTTACCTCCTTGCCGAGCCTTTGAAGATATTCCTTGGTTAAGGGAATTCCCTTTTCCTTGCATTTTTCAATCATAACGTACATATAGGAAAGAATTTTTTCCATACCCGTTTTATCGGTCAGTGCTTTTGTAGATCCCCAAAACGTTTCAGGATCCATATTAATAGCGGGAATAAAGCTGAAATTTTGCATATCGTCTGTTGACAGCGTTTTATCAAAATCGTATACTAATGCAATTATCGGTTGCTTTTTTGGCATATTTATCACCTCTTTATTTTACTATATCATACTTTTTTATAAAATGCAAGGTGGAAATATAATATGCTTTTATCCGATGTGAAGCGAACGCGTGTAATAGCATAATGTAGCTTAAAGATCAACAGCTTGATGTTGTATATCATCAATTTCGCAGAAATTGAATATCATCAAAACGGAGTTTTGTATATTATCATTGCGAAAGTGATACAACCTATGGTTGATGATATACGCCTATGGCGATGATATACACGCAAAAGCGTGATGATATACCATTGCTTTCGCAATGGATACAAAAAAGTCGTATCATAAGGATACGACTTTTTTGGTGCGGGTGACAGGGGTCGAACCTGCATGTCGGGGACACTAGATCCTAAGTCTAGCGCGTCTGCCAATTCCGCCACACCCGCATATTTTGAGCGTTGTTTTTGACAACGCTCATATTATACAATAATTGTTTTGATTTGTCAATACCTAAATTACCGAAAGAATAATGCCCGATATTATCAAAAGCGCGCATAATATTCGGTAAACGACGTGCTTTTCCTTATATAAAATTCTGCCGAGCAAAATAGTTGCTATAACGGAAACCTGTTGAATAACCGTTATGGTTACAATTTGGCTATTAGGATTACTGTTTGCAATAAACATCGCTCTGTCTGCGAGCATAAAAAGCAAGCTTAAAATGTAGATATACGGACAGGTGAGGCATCTTTTTGCATTTATCTTCTCTTTTTTGAAAATAAATCTGAATAAAATGTAAAGCCCGTAGAGCGAGCTGAGATAAAGCATATACCAAAATTGCATTTGTGCTTCGCTCAGTGTTTGACCACCAAAAAATGTGTTGGTCACGTCTTGCGAAAGTGTAAATTTATCAACCACGGCGGAAAGACCGTTGAGTAAGCACGAAATCAAGATAAGCGGAATTGCCTTGTAGGTTGTGTTTTTGCCTGTTTCCTTATCCTTTTTTAAGTTAACCACGGTGACGCCGACAAGGACAAGCACCATGCCAACGCCTTGCAAAATTCCAAGCGTTTCGCCAAGGAATATAATGCCGAGGACAATACCGAAAAGCATTCTCGACATATCCATTACACAATATAGTCCGAGCGGAAGCTTTTTTATTGCATTCATAGCAAGAAGCCATGCTATAAATATCATTATCGACTTCAGAACAATAAATAGCTGATATTTAAGGTTAACGTCGAATATGCCTTTACCTATCGAAAAAGGAATTGTTAAAACAAATGCAAACAGCGTATAGAAGAATAAAACCTCTATTACGCTGCATTTTTCCATTGATTTCTTTTTTAAGACCTCTCTTACGCTTTTGCAAACACCGTAAAAGAGCATCAAATAGATCCAAGAATATTGCATTTTAGAGTAGGTGAACCCCGTTATTTAGACACTCCTCGGCGGTTTTTTGTCCCCAATACGAGGATTGAACCTCTCCGATGTGTGCTTTACGAAGGAAATACATACACATTCTTGACTGACCGATACCGCCACCTATTGTATAAGGGAGCTCGCCGTTTAAGAGCGCCTTGTGGTAATCAAGCTCCTGTCTTTGTTCGCATCCTCTTTCCTTTAATTGCGCCTTGAGTGCTTCCTCATCAACTCTAATTCCCATTGAGGAAAGCTCAAGAGCAATATCAAGAACGGGATAGTATACAATAATATCACCGTTTAACGTCCAGTCATCATAGTCAGGTGCGCGGCCGTCGTGAATTTTGCCCGATTTTAATTTGCCGCCGATTTGCATTATAAATACAGCGCCATGCTCCTTGGCAATCGCCTTTTCTCTTTCCTTCGCGGTAAGATTTGGATACATATCTTCAAGCTCCTGCGAGGTAACGAAGAAAATGTCGTCGGGAAGCATTTTGCCTATGAAATCGTATTCATATACTATGTAGTTTTCCGTGTGCTTTAACGTATCGTATATGATTTTAACAGTTTTCTTGAGTGTTCTCTCCGTGCGCATTTCCTTGGTGATGATTTTTTCCCAGTCCCATTGGTCAACGTACATTGAGTGAATATTGTCAGGCTCCTCGTCGCGACGAATAGCAATCATATCGGTGTATAAGCCCTCGCCAACAGAAAATCCGTAATCCTTAAGAGCTACTCTTTTCCACTTTGCAAGTGAATGAACGATTTCAAGTCCTGTGCCGTCAACGGTATCAAAGCTAACGGGTCTTTCCGTACCGTTTAAGTTATCGTTAAGTCCGCTATCAGTAGAAACGAACATTGGCGCAGATACACGTGTAAGGTTAAGCCCTATTGCCAAATCTCTTTCAAAAAAGTCCTTTACCTTTTTAATTGCAAGCTGAGTTTGTCTTATATCAAGTAATGATTTGTAGCCTTGTGGAATATACAAAGACATACCGCACCTCCTAAAAGCTGAGCGAATTTACGAAATATGAATTAGTATATCACACGGTGCGCGCTTTTTCAAGGACTTTTGGACGAAAATAGCCATAAAATTAAAAATATTTTAATTATTTATTTATATATTAAATATTGACATATATAATGTGTTCTGTTATAATGTATATGTGCAATTTTACCTAAAGGAGTTAATTATGAAGCAAATTTTTAGCAAAATTTCATTAGCTTTCATATTTTCACTTATTTTGCTCATTTCGATGTTCGCTATCTGTGCATTCGCAGTTACGCCATCGGATGGTGATATAACTTGGAAGTACACTTTGAACGAAACGGACAAAACCGCAACTATTACCGGTGCTAATATTGACACCGATAAAACCGCGCGCTTCGACATTCCCGAAACGCTTGAGATTGAAAAAAGCGGCACTATTGTTTCTTACACGGTAACGGGTATAGGAAACAGCGCGTTCAACAACAACAAAAAGGTTTTTGGAAAGCTTTCAATTCCAAACACGGTTAAAGCAATCGGATCAAGTGCCTTTGCAGGTACATACGTTCTCGGTGATATTGTTATTCCCGAAAGTGTTACCTCAGTTGGCGACAGTGCTTTTGCAAACTGCGTTGGTATTTACAGTGTTTCTCTTCCAACTACCTTAAAAACGCTCAATCAATCTGTATTTTTCCAGTGCTATTCTCTTGTTGAGATTAATACTGACCACGTAGTTACATACGGCGACAAATGCTTTTATGATTGCCGTTCACTCGTGAAGGTTGATATTACCGATAATGCAAAATCAATCGGCAACCAATCCTTCTACAACTGCGATTCGTTGTCAGGCACATACGACCTTAGCGTCGTTGAAAGTGTAAATCCTACCGCCTTTAACAACTGTGACAGAATTACAGGCTTTGTTATTCCAAACGAAATAAGCAACATTTTAACTCTTTTTAGCGGTTGCATAAATTTAAAAGAGGTTCTTGTAAGTGATGCAAATAAAGCTTACTCATCAGTTGACGGTGTTTTGTTCTCCAAAAACGGCGAAACTCTCGTTCATTTCCCTTATGCTAAGGTTGCTGCCGCATACAGAGTTCCAAATCAAGTTTTAACAATAGGCGCTAACGCGTTTAGCTACACAACAAAGCTTGACAGAGTTATTCTCCCTGAAACTATTGTATCTATTGAAAAGTCAGCGTTTTCCAATTCTTCAATTAAAGATTTTTATATTCCTGACAGCATAACCGAAATCAAGGCTGATACCTTCAAAAATTGCTTGCAGGTTGAATGGATTGTTATCGGTGCAGGCGTTAAGTCGTTAGGCGTTGATGCATTCGCAAGCACAAACACTAACCTTTCCGTTTTCTCAAAGAGTGATAAAATTACACGTCCAAACAACGTAAGAAAGTTTACACTTGTTTCCGAATATCAGTGCATTGACCACAAATACGGTTATCTCGACGTTCTTCCTGACTGTGTAAACTACGGCTACAACAAATGCGTAATTTGCGATAGATTGGCTTACGTTAAGGAACTTGGACACACAGGTCCTATCCTTGAAAAGGTCGGTCTTTCATGTACAAGCGATGCTTATTCTCTTGTTAATTGCATAAGATGCAAGCAAGAGGTTAAAATGGTTACTCAAACAACGAAGGGACATACGTCACACTTCGTTACAACCGTTGCTACTGCTACTACTCCGGGATACGTTATCGGAAACTGTGCAGTATGCGGCGAAACATATCTTGAAAGCTTTACTCCACACAGTGAGGTGCGTTGCAAGAAGCATACTTATACAAACGTTGATATCAGCACCGCACAATGCAAAACAAACGGCTTGCGCCTTATTTACTGTCAAGATTGCGGAATGCTTGCACGCGAGGTTATTACTCCAAAATCAGTTTGCAACTTCGTTGAAACACAGCATATTCAATCAACTTGTACAATTAACGGTCAGTTAACCGAAACTTGCACGCTTTGCGGCACTGAAAAATACACGAAATTAGAGCTTCGCCCGCATACACATTCCTGGTACACCGTTTCTGAAAACAAGGGCGTTGAATATAGCTCCTGCAGCGTATGTGGCACATTTGAAAGCCGTGACGTTGACTATTCCGTATTCAATACGCTTTTAGCACAGGTATCAAAGTATTACGAAATTTACTATGCTCCTGATACAGTTGCTATGCTTAAGCCTATTATGGATAACAAAAACTTGAATTTAACACAAGAGGCGGTTGATTACAACTGTGCGCTCCTTAGCAGCATTCTTTCAAACGTTAAATATAACGTTAAGGATATTCCCGTAGTATTTATTGAAAAGGAAGGCTCTATCTCATCATCGGTATATTCGGACGCTACCTTCTATATGGCGTATATCGATGAAAAGGGTAATTACCAGGTTGAGGCAATCGAGCGCAACGGCTCAATTAAAATCAGAGGTAACTCTACTGCAAACAAAATAAAGAATCCATATAACATAAAGTTCGCAACAAACGTTGATTTGTTTGGCTTAGGTGCAGGAAAGAAATATTGCTTAATGGCAAATCTTTTCGACCAAACGCTTTTAAGAAACGCTATTGCTGCTGAGCTTGCACATTCACTTGGTCTTGATTATACACAAAACTTCGTAATGGTTGAGGTATATCTCAACGGCGAAAACGACGGATTATATATGCTCACAACGCCTGCTGACGATATCAGTAAGGACAGAGTTGATATAAATCCCGAAACCGACTTTATAGTTGAAGTTTCATCTCAGTCAAAGGACAGTGCAAATTACATAATGGGCACTAACAATATGCTTGCCCCTTTCCAAAACCTCAGACTCGTTGTCGAGGATACTGATGAGATGAGTGGCGAAACGTTTTCAAAGCTAAATTCACAGTATTGGCAAATTGCTCTTGCAATCTATTCAGGTGATTGGGAATACATTCAAGAATGGGTTGACGTAGATTCAATGGCTAAATATTATATTCTTCACGAATAT
>JBGVIN010000086.1:0-16630 GCA_045123255.1 Eubacteriales bacterium | reverse complement strand
CGCTCCTGTTTAGCTCCTTGTTTTCCAAAAATTCGCGTGATACCTTAACAAATCCGATCATTTTAATCCTCCTTTTATTTTACAATTTAATTATAAAAAATAAAAAGCGGTACTGAACGGTACAGTTTATACAACCTTCGGTTGATGATATACACCTTCGGTGGTGATATGCACATCAAGATGTGATGATATGCAATTCCGTTGGAATTGATGATATACAACCTTCGGTTGATGGTATGCACACTTTCGTGTGATGATATACACCTCGGTGATGATATGAGGCTTTGCTCCGTGTAATGATAAAAGCTATGCGTTTTTACTTCGCATAGCTTTTGTGTTCAGGTTAAATTATTAAGTATTTAGGAAGCTCCTTGGCGTTTTTGTCAAGCTCGTTTTGCTCAGCGAGCTTGGAAAGTGGAGCGTTGTATCTTTTGGCAACGTCCCAAAGCGCTTCGCCCTCGTGCGGAAAGCAAACTCGCACACTCGCGCGCTCTTTTTTAATTTCCTCGTCGGTTTTTATGTTTAATTCGCTAAGAGCGTTTTGGGTGCTTTTCTCGAAGATTTCGCAAGAAGCATACACCTCAGCGGTGATAAGCGCGCGCTCGTTTTCTTGCTTTACCGTGACGCCGCCAACGGAAAACTCACAAATTGAAAGCGGATTTTTTATGCTCCTGCCAAGCTCCTCTTCATATTTTATCGGTAGCTCGTATGCTTCAAGACTGTATTTTTCATTTTCGATAGCATCCTCGTTTTTCATAATCACGTTTACGTTTAATTTTCCCAAATGATAAGCTTTAGTACCCTTAACCTCAGTTTTTTCCCAAACGGTATCACTTATCACGCACACAGTCCTTTCGTTTTCTCTTCCGCTTCTCTTTTTCTCCTCGCATACGGTAAACGAGGCGTTGCCCGCCTTTACCGCACGGTAATATTCAACCTCCTTGTATGTTGCGTTTGATTTATTCCTTGTTGAATACGCATCGATAAGCACTGTTTTTTCTCCGTTTCGTATCACCTCACCGTTAAGCTCACAGGTGAGGTCGAAGTATAACCGAGTTTCGCCATCCTTTTCCTCACTTGAAAGAGAAAGCGCACAGCAAACGGGAGTAACGCTTGCAAAATCGCCGTTTTCCGCTCCGCTCGCTTCAATTTCCTCAGACAATTTCATTCTTTTTTCAACCACGTCCTCGCCTGTTTCGCTCAAAACCAAGCATTTTACCGTTGCCTCTCCGATAGCCTTGACGTATCCGCTTTCAACCTTAACATCACTAAGTGATAGGGAGGCATCGCACCATAGTGGCTTGACAATTCCCTCTACGGTATTTAGAGTTTCGCTCATTTTAACGTCCTTTAAGGAAATTTCCTTCATCTCTGCCGCTTCTATTGTTTTTTCATTTCTTTCAAGAAAAATTTCGTTTGCAGTTGAGATAGGAGTGATTTTAGACTCTATTTTCAACTCCTTGAATGCGCTGACGCGGTTTCTCAGCTTTGTTTTTATCGTTAGCCGACGCGGCGCACTCACACGGCAGGACGTTGAATCGCACCTTACAAGCAGCTTGCAAAGCTCGGGCATTTCACTGAATGGAAGTTTTCCCTCATACGCGCTTGAAAGCGCCACGCACGAAAGCTCCCCGTCGGAGCTGACGTAAATTACAGAATACGTCACTGTGCCGCCCCATTCAAGAAAAACGCCCGACCCTGTGTCGCGAATAAACTTGTTTTCGAGCAAAAACTGAGGGCGCACGCACACAATTCTTGAAACCTCCGCCTGATAGTCGGGCAAGGAAAATTCCTCGCTCACCTCACCAACGCTTTCGCCCTCGTATAGAAGCGTTAGGCTCCTACCGTTTACCGCTTCGTTTACCATTTCCTTTTCACTTATCATAAACTTTTTCTCCTTTACGGTTTTTTAGTACACCTTATGCAAATTTAAGCACAATTATTACTTGACACTACCTTTTTTTAGTGATATAATCATAATGTTAATATATTTACTAGGAGGCAATATGCTCGATATTAAATTTTTACGTGAAAACCCCGATGTTGTTAAACAAAACATCAAAAATAAATTTCAGGACTCAAAGCTCCCCCTCGTTGACGAGGTTATAAAGCTTGATTCCGATTACCGCGCGTTCAAGAGCGAGGCAGACTCACTCCGTGGCGGCAGAAACAAGCTCTCAAAGCAGATTGGTATGCTTATGGGACAGGGCAAGCGCGAGGAGGCTGAGGAGATTAAAAAGCAGGTTACTGCAAATGCTCTAAGACTTAGCGAGCTTGAAAAGCTTGAAGAGGAATATGCAGAAAAAATCAAAAATATTATGATGGTTATTCCTAACATCATTGACCCGTCAGTTCCTATCGGTAAGGACGACTCAGAAAACGTTGAGGTTCAAAAATACGGCGAGCCAACAGTTCCCGACTTTGAAATTCCTTATCACGCGGAAATTATGGAAGCACTTGGCGGACTTGACCTTGAAAGTGCAAGACGAGTTGCAGGTAACGGCTTCTACTATTTAATGGGCGATATTGCTCGTCTTCATTCCTCAATCATTTCATACGCACGCGACTTTATGATTGACCGCGGATTTACCTACTGCATTCCTCCGTTTATGATTAGAAGCGAGGTTGTAACGGGCGTTATGTCCTTTGCAGAGATGGACGCGATGATGTACAAAATTGAGGGCGAGGACCTTTACCTCATCGGTACAAGTGAGCATTCAATGATTGGTAAGTTTATCGATACTATCATTCCGGAAAGCGAGCTTCCTTACACCTTAACATCATACTCACCCTGCTTCCGTAAGGAAAAGGGCGCACACGGTATTGAGGAGCGCGGCGTATACAGAATTCACCAATTTGAAAAGCAGGAAATGATTGTTGTTTGTAAGCCCGAACAAAGCCCTGTTTGGTTCAACAAGCTTTGGCAAAACACGGTTGACCTCTTTAGAACTCTTGATATTCCTGTTAGAACTCTTGAATGCTGCTCGGGTGACTTGGCAGACCTCAAGGTTAAGTCGATTGACGTGGAGGCGTGGAGCCCAAGACAAAAGAAGTATTTCGAGGTTGGCTCCTGCTCTAACCTTGGCGATGCTCAAGCACGCAGACTCAGAATCAGAGTTAACGGTGAGGACGGAAAGTATTTTGCACATACTCTTAATAACACCGTTGTTGCACCACCGCGTATGCTCATTGCTTTCCTTGAAAACAATATGAACGCGGACGGCTCAATTAACGTTCCAAAGGCACTTCAGCCTTATATGGGTGGCAAGACAAAAATTGAAAAGAAATAAGGTGTCAATATGAAATATTATGAAATGAACATTGCGGGACTGGATAGAAAGCTCCCAATCTGCCGTGTAAACGACGATTTATATATTGCAGGCTTCGTTATTTTCGGTGACCCCGAGCTTACCACGGCTTGCGCAAAGAAGCTTATCGAAAACGCTCCCGAATACGATTATTTAATCACAGCTGAGGCGAAGGGCATTCCGCTTATTCACGAAATGGCACGTCTTCAAAACAATCAAAAATACATCCTTGCACGCAAGGGCGCGAAGCTTTATATGAACAACATCCTTTCCGCAACCGTGCGTTCGATTACAACCGCGAAGGAGCAAACGCTCTACCTTGACGGCGCGGATGCTGAGCTTATGCGCGGAAAACGCATTTTGGTTGTTGACGACGTTATCTCAACGGGTGAATCACTCCACGCGCTTGAAGCACTTATCGATAGTGCAGGCGGAAACATCGTTGGCAGAATGTGCATTCTTGCCGAGGGTGATGCAATTGGCAGAGACGACGTATACTACATTGAGGAGCTGCCGCTTTTCAATGCAGATGGCACGAAAAAGCAATAAAAGTAAAACAAAAGAGCCACGGTCGTGGCTCTTTTTTATTTAACGTACTTCATAGGAGTAAATGTAACACCGTCTACCGTTTTGGTTGGCTCACTCGGTGAAAAGCCGAGGTGGGTATATACGGGCACGCCGTATATCATCGCGTTGACGGTTATTTCCTTTGCGCCCGTGTCGTTTTTCATTAGATTAAATAGGTCGGTGGCTAAGCCAAGACCGTGATATTTGCTATCGATGTAAAAATAGCCGATGTGATTATTTTCACGCAAGCCGAGAACACCAACAACCTTGTCGTTATGGAGTGCGGCGTAAAAGCATATATCCTTATTTTTGCGTGTTGCCTCAATTGTGTTTTTATACGTTACCGCACCCTCGTCGGGGAAAATCGGAACCTCAAACTGAGAGAAAACGCTCCATACGGTATCGAGGCACTCGTCAATGCGCTCCTTGCCGAGCTTTTTTACGGAAATTTCGTTTTTGCAAATGATTTTAATGGGACACGTGTCGCATTTTGGGCTTTTTGCAGTGCAAAATTCTCTGCCGAAAAGAACCATACGGTGGCAAAAATCGCTCTGCTCCTTCGGTTCAATAAGCTTAGATAAAATCCTTTCGGCTTTTTCGGGCTTTTTCTCCCCCTCGGGGTACATGCCGAGCCGTCCAGATATTCTCATACAATGCGTGTCGGCAACGATGGCGGGCAAATGATAAAGGTCGCCAAGGAGAAGGTTGGCAATTTTGCGCCCAACCCCCGGGAAGGTAAGGAGCGTTTCCATATCGCTTGGTACTATATCATTATATTTATAATGAAGCAAATACGCCGAGTCCTTTATGCTTTGCGCCTTGGTTCTAAAAAGACCGCACGGCTTAATTATATTTTCAATATCGGTTATTTCTGCGCTTGCAAGGTCGCGCGCAGTCGGGTATTTCTTAAAAAGCTCGCGGCAAACGATATTTACTCGCTCGTCCGTGCATTGTGCGCTTAGCCGACCCATAACAAGGAGCTTGTAGCCGTCCCCCTCGTATTCAAGCGAGCATATTGCCTCCGGGTATTGCTTTTTTAGGAGCTTGACAACCTTGGCTATTTTATTTTTCTTCTCTTTTTCGGTCAAAATCGTACACTCCCCTCGGTATTTTTTCATTTGATATATAAATTTTCAGATTTTATTTTATCAAGGTAACGCCAAATTCTTCCTTCAAGACCGTAACAAGCTTGCAAAGCGGCAAGCCGACAACGTTATAAAAATCGCCGTTTATTCCCGTAACAAAAGCACCTGCCATTTCTTGAATTCCATACGCGCCCGCCTTGTCAACGGGATTGTCGCGCTCAACGTAAGCTAAAATTTCCGCGTCAGTCATTTCGCGCATTTTAACCGTAGTGATTTCCTTGCAGGTATATATTTTATCGCCCTGCTTTATCGCAAGACCGCTAACTACGTAATGCTCGCATCCGCTAAATGAGCTTAGCATTTCTATTGCTTCATTTTTATCTCTTGGCTTGCCGAGAATTTTCCCGTTATGTATAACAACCGTGTCGCAGCCGATGACAATTTCGTCACCACTTGCCTCTGTCGTTTCCGCTTTAATTTTTGCAAGGCAAGCGGGTACGTCGAAAACGTCTGTGCCGCTTGGTATAATTTCTTCCGCGCCGCTAACTCGAACCTCGAAATTACTTGTAACCATTGAAAGAATTTCACGCCTGCGTGGAGATTTAGATGCTAAAACTAATTTCATTTTTACCTCATTTTCGGGTTATCCCTTAATTTTGGGTCACCCATTGTCTATTTTATGCGCCTGAACTGCCCCTTTGGCGCTTTTTTGCTTTTATATGCGTCAATAATTTTTTCGCACTCTTCCCTTCCCTCGTCACTGAAAATAAAGTGAAGCGAATGGGAAGAAATATCAGCCTGCTTGTCTGCCATATAGATAGGCACACTGTTGAAAATTATATTTCTGTGTCCGTTTTTAAGACCCTTAACGTAAAATGAAGCGCCTTGGCGGTCCTTCATATAGCCTTGGCATTTTTCACACCCGTAGGTATCCTTCAATACGCACTTATGAGTTGTCATAAGCGGCAGCTTGCCATACGCAATAACCGAAAGAGTATCAAAATCACGAAGCTGAGGGAGCGAAAGCTCGGGCGATAAAATCACGCACTCTGCGCCTTGATTTTGCAAAAGCTCGACACAGGGTCGGTTAAATACATTAAAACGGTAGTCAAATGCAAGCTTAAAGCCGTATTTTTTTGCAAGCTCGATTTGACCTACGTTTGATATCAGTGCCCACTGCGCGCCATCAGCCTTTGCACGTGAAAGAAGCGCGTGAGCCTCTTGAAGCTCGCTATCGAAAATAACGGGTGGCAGCCAAACGCCGTTTGCAACGCCCGAATAATTTTCAAGCGGCAAAAATATGACGTCAAAATAGTCACTGTTCTTTGGAACTTGGTTTTTGTCAAAGAAAAGTGCGGTCTTAATTTTATTTTGCTTTTTTATGGGTCGCTTCTCGTATTTTTTAATTTCAAGCTCTTCATTCACCCTCAAAAGCTCAAAAATAGCACGGCGGCGTAGGTCGTTAAGCGAGGAAACTCTTATCATTACGCCGTCATCGGAGTCAACCTCTACCTTCTCCGCCTCGAAAGGAGTTGTGCCAAGCTTTGAAAGGCGTTTTACAATTTCCTCGCTTGACATAGGTGCGTTTATTGCTTCCTCGGCAATTTCCCCATACACCTCGGCGATTTTGCCGTTTGCTTCCGCTTTAAGGTAAGCGCGCTCACCGATTTTTATGCGTGCAAAAAGTGAAATTTGAACTTTTTTAAGTGGAGGAACAGATGTTTCATTTGCACTTGTCCTTTGCTTATCGTCATCTGTTCTGACACCGAGCATTGTTCCGTCAATTTTACCGTCAAAATAACCGCTTGTGAAGCCTTGGCGCGAAAAGAGGCTACCCAGTGTCGATATTTCTTGGTGGTTTGCATTCCTTTTTCCATCAATTATATCACGGTAAATTTTCGTTGTGCCGTAAACGTAGTCCTCACTTTTCATTCTGCCCTCAATTTTAAGGGAGGACGCACCAAGGGTAAGAAGCTCCGTGATTTTAGGTGCTAAGGACATATCCTTCAAGCTGAGCGGATAGCCGATTTTACCGCACATTGAGTACGGCAAGCGGCAGGGCTGAGCGCACTCACCGCGATTTCCGCTTCTGCCACCTAATGCATAGCTGAAAAGGCATTGCCCCGACTGCGACATACAGTGTGCGCCGTGAACGAAAATTTCGGTCTCAGCTTCCGCATTTTTAGACACGTAAGCGATGTTTTTCTTATCAAGCTCGCGTGCAAGGACTACGCGCTTAACACCAAGCTCGCGTGAAAGGAAATTTGCACCGTCAAGACTGTGAACGCTTGCTTGCGTGCTTGCGTGAATTTCAATTTCGGGGTATTTGTGCCTAATTTCCGCCATTATACCGAAGTCTGCAACTATAAATGCATCAGCGCCGAGATTGTGGAGCTGTACAATTTTTTCAAGCGCCAAATCAAGCTCTTTTTCGTAAATCGCGGTATTTAGAGTAACGTATGCGCGCTTGCCGTGTGCGTGAATAAGGTCAAATGATTCTTTTACCGTATCGGCTGTAAAGTTTTTTGCGCGCATTCTGGCATTAAACGCATCAGTGCCGAGATATACCGCGTCAGCCCCCGCCGAAATAGCACCGATAAGCGCGGAAAAATCCCCGGCAGGCGCTAAAATTTCTATATTATTCTTCATTTAAGCGTGCGCGAAGCTCCTCGTTTTCTTTTCTCATTCTGTTTAGGTTAGCCTGGTAAAGTGCAATTTGCGTTTCCAAATTTCTAACCTTCATCGAGTCGTCTGAGCCTTGTGAGCAAAAATTCATCGCGCAAAAAAGTGCTGCCTCAACAAGTGAGCAATTTTTTTGCGATTTCATAACGCCGCGCACCGCCTCGTCAACGTTTTTTGCAACGCCTTCAACGTATTCCTTGCCGTCCTCGCTAAGAAGTGAGAGCTTTACACCCGCAATTTCAACACAAATCTTCTCTTTCATTCCTTTTCCTTTCTAAACCCCTTGAAATTTCAGTATAGAAGTTATATAATATTAGATATACAATTTTATTATATAATATTGTGATGACTTTATCAAGTCGAATTTTTAATTTTTTTGGAGATAAATATGATTAAGGACTGTAAAAGAATTGTAATAAAAATAGGTACATCTACCTTGACATACCCAAACGGAGCCTTGAACCTCAGACGAATTGAGGTTTTGGTGCAAACAATTTCCGACTTCAAAAATGCCGGACACGAGGTAGTTGTTGTCAGCTCGGGTGCGGTTGGCGCAGGATATGCTAAGCTTGCACTTAGCGAATACCCAAAAACGCTTGAGGAAAAGCAGGCGTGTGCGGCGGTTGGTCAAAGCCAGCTTATGAAAATTTACGAGAACTTTTTCGCCAATTACTCACACACAGTGGCGCAAATTTTAATGACGAAGGACGTTGTTGACGATAGCCACCGTCTTTCCCTCGTTAAAAACACGTTTAACACCTTAATTAAAATGGGATGCATTCCAATAGTTAATGAAAACGACTCCGTTTCCTGCGACGGTATTCGCTTCGGCGGTAACGATACGCTCTCTGCCTACGTTGCAATCGCTTGCGATGCGGACATTATAATCAACCTATCCGACATTGACGGTCTTTTCACGGCTGACCCAAGAACAGATAAAAGCGCAACTCTGATTTCGCGCGTTGACGTAATTGACGATAAGATTATTTCATGTGCAGGCGGCGCAGGCACGCAAAGAGGAACGGGTGGAATGCTCACCAAAATCAACGCGGCGAAAATCGCCACGGAATACGGCATTCCTATGATTATATTGAACGGTGAAAATCCGCGCATACTTTACGATATTTTAGACGGCAAGCACACAGGTACATACTTTGCCGCAAAGAAATAAAGCAAGCAAAATATCGAAAAAACGACACAGGGTGGACAAAAATCCGCCAAAAGGAGAAAAATATGACCCTTCACGAGGAAATCAAAGCACTTTGCCAGGGGGCGAAGGATGCTTCATATAAGATAGGACTTGCAAGCGAGGATGAAAGAAACAAGCTCCTTTGCGATATTGCAGATAACATTCGCAAAGGCAAGGACGAAATTATCGAGGCTAACAAAATAGACCTTGAAAACGCAAAAAATAACGGCATCAGCGATGCTATGCTTGACCGCTTAATGCTAAACGAAGCAAGAATAAACGCAATTGCCGATGCTATTTTGGAAATCGTTAAATTGCCCGACCCACTTGACAGGGCAGACACTTTTACACGTCCAAACGGCTTGAAAATTAAAAGACAGGCTGTTCCGCTCGGTGTGGTTGGTATGATTTACGAGGCAAGACCAAACGTAACTCCCGATGCCGCTACTCTTTCCTTAAAGAGCGGAAACGCAGTAGTTTTGCGCGGTGGCAAGGAAGCTATCAACTCTAACAAGGCAACCGTTAAAATTATCGGCGATACGCTTGAAGCAAACGGCTTTGACCCTAAAACCGTATCTCTTATTGAAAACACAACAAGAGATAGCGCGCAGGAGCTTATGAACATGCGCGGATATATTGACGTTTTAATTCCTCGCGGCGGCAAGGGACTTATCAAAAACGTTGTTGAAAATTCAACCGTTCCCGTTATTGAAACAGGTGCGGGCAACTGTCACCTTTACGTTGACGAAAGCGCTGACATTGACGTTGCACTCTCTGTTGCACTCAATGCAAAATGTCAACGCCCATCGGTTTGTAACGCTATTGAAACAATTTTGGTGCATAAGAGCGTAGCAAATGAATTTTTGCCAAAATTCTACGAGCAAACAAGGAAATTTGCGCTCGAATTTCGCGGATGTGGCGACACGTGTATGATTTTGAAGGATATTAAGCCTGCTACCGAGGAGGATTTTGCCACTGAATACGACGACTATATCGTTAGCGTTAAGATTGTGGAAGGCGTTTGCGAGGCGGTTTCTCACATAAGAAAATACTCAACGGGTCACAGTGAGGCTATTATCACCCGTGATGAGAAAAATGCAGATTATTTTACAAAATCAATTGATTCCTGTGCGCTTTACGTTAACGCATCGACAAGATTTACCGATGGCGGTGAGTTCGGCTTAGGTGCGGAAATCGGCATTTCAACGCAAAAGCTTCACGTGCGCGGACCTATGGGTCTTGATGCACTCACAACCTACAAATACGTAATTTCAGGTGAGGGACAAATTAGATGAAGGAAGTTATTTTATGTAAATACGGCGAGGTAATTTTGAAGGGTGCAAACCGTTCGGATTTTGAAGCAAAAATGTTAAAGCAGCTTCGCCAAAGAGCAAGACGTGTCGGTAATTACAAGGTTTTTTACTCGCAAAGCACAGTTTATATTGAGCCGCTTGACGACGAAGCAATTGAAAATATCGACGAAATGCTCTATCAAGCTAAGCACGTTTTCGGCTTTGTCGGCGTTTCCCGTGCTTTCGCCTGTGAAAAGAATATGGACGCTATTATAAGCGTTATCAAAAACGATTTAGCGCCCAAACTTAAGGGCTACAAAACCTTCAAGGCAGAGTCAAAGCGCTCTGACAAGAAATTCCCACTTAAATCCCCCGACATTTCAGCCGAGGTAGGCGGCGCGGTGCTCGAAGCCGTGCGAGGCATCAAGGTTGACGTGAAAAATCCCGACGTTGTTGTGCGCGTTGAAATCCGCGAGCATGAAGCATACGTTCACGCAGGACAGGAAAAGGGCGCAGGCGGTATTCCCTACGGCTCAAGCGGACGCGGACTTCTCTTGCTTTCCGGCGGAATTGACTCCCCTGTTGCCGGCTATATGATGGCAAAGCGCGGTGTTCAGCTTGAGGCTATCCACTTTGAGAGCTTTCCTTACACCTCAGAGCGTGCAAAGGAAAAGGTTTTGGAGCTTGCAAAGGAGCTTACCGCTTACACAATGCGCCTTCGCGTACACGTATTTTCACTTACAAAAATTCAAGAGCTTCTTCGCGATAATTGCGAGGAGGAATATTTCACGCTTATGCTCCGCCGCTATATGATGGCAATTTCGCTCCGCTTGGCACATCAGTACGATTGCGAGGCTATTATCACAGGCGAGAGCCTTGGTCAGGTTGCAAGCCAGACAATGAAGGCAATTAACGTAACTAATTCAATGACAGATATTCCTATTTTCCGTCCGCTTATCGGTATGGACAAGGAGGATATTGTCAAAATCGCACGTCAAATTGGCACGTTTGAAACCTCAACTCTTCCTTACGAGGATTGCTGCACGGTATTCACTCCGCGCCACCCGAGAACGCGCCCTGAGCTTGACAAGGTTATCGAGCAGCAAAACCGTCTTGATTTTGACGCCTTAGTTGACGAAGCCTTCCAAACGCGCGAAACAATTGTTGTTAAGCAATTTGGCGATAACAAAATTGAGGAATAATTTAGATTTGACATTTAGAATTAAATATGGTAGAATAAAAAAGGAAAGGGGTGCGTAAAATATGACTAACGACAAAAATTTTCTCACGTTTGAAAACGAGGACGGTAGCGAAAGCGTTTACGAGCTTATTGACGAATGTGAAATTAACGGTGAAACCTACGTTGCCGTTGCACCTACTGAATATTACGTGTTAAAGAAGGTTAAATCGGGCAAAAAAGAGGACGTTTACGTCCCCGCCACCGACAAGGAGCTTGAGCGCGCCTTCCCCATTTTTGATGCAAGAATTAACACATTTGACCACGATAAGAAATAAGATTTCCAATTAACATCACGCATTTAAGCGTGTATATCATAAGTTTCAAAATTTCATCAATCTTATATTTCACAAAGAAGAAACAAGCAAGACAAGGCGCACCGCATTTTGAGGGCGATGGCAATCTTTTCGATTGTCGAGGTCGCAAAATAGGAGCAACATAGTATTGCGCCGTTTATTGTTTGCGAAAGTTTACCTGCTGCGTACGTGATAAAGTAATGTATTCGAGCGACACATATTAAAACGGAGTTCAAAATCCAATATCGGGATGCAGGCCTCCCACCCTTGCCCCTCTTAATGAGGCTTTTGCCGGACGGGCTTTTGTGGACGTTGGAAGCAACAAAGATATTATGAGAACACCACCTTGCTGGGTCAAGGTTCAAATGGTTGCTTTACACGGCGTCGGCGGGTTTTTTTACGCTTTGCGTAAAAACCAACACGAAGTGTTGTATGTAACCGCGAAGCGACTTCATTTTTTCGTAGGGGAGGATATCATCCTCCCGTTTGTTTGGTACGTACCGTTTGGGCGGGAGGCAGGTTGCCTCCCCTACGGTATTATCAACCGAAGGTTGCATATCATCACACAAAGTGTGCATGAAATCAGCACGGAGCGTTTTATTTAAGAATTAAGACCCCGCCCAAAGCGTTAGTCACATATCAATAAAAAGCAGGCAAATTACCTGTTTTTTTAATCGAGATTACATTATCAATTTATCATATGTTCATATATTTAATATAAAAATGAGGGAAATTTGCATTTTCCTCATTTATTTATTCGTTGTTTCTTTGGCGTTTTTCCATACGCTTCCACGATATAAAGCCGTTTAGGTCGTTTACAAGGAAAACCGCGAAGCAAATCACCATTGAGATGCGCGACGGGTCACTTATGGAAGCTATAACCCAAAGGGTAATAAGGACTATATCGTTTAGTAAATAGCCAATGGCGTAGTAAGGACTTCTTAAAAACGTTAGGTAAACTGCGGCAAAGGTTGTGGCAACGGAGAGCGTGCTAACGTAGAGGCTGGACGTGCCAAGTGCGCCGAGAATGAAGTAAAACGCGAAGGTGACTGTAACGGTAAGCACCGCCATTATTACGAGGTGATACCACCTAAGCTTACTAACCTTAACAGTTTTTGTTCCCTTATAGGGATTTTTCACCCAAGAAACTATCGACACAACCGCCATTGGCGCGCTCATTCCAACGTAAGTTAAAACCTCACCGTAGTATCCTTGAATAAAGGAAACCACACCGTAAAGAAGCGCAAAGATTATGATAAGCACTTGACCTATAACGTATCCCTTGGCAATAAATATAAGCGCGGTCACACCGATTAACGAAGCTATTAAGCTAAGCACGCTTTTTTCGGGCGAAATTATAAATGATAAAACAACGAGCGTTACAGAAAAAATATATAGCACACGCTCAAAAATCGATAGCGAGGAAAACAGCTTTTTTATTTTTGACATATAGACCCTCCTTTACAAAAAAATAAAGCACTTTTGTATATCTTCAAGGACCTAGCGATATACAAAAATGCTACCCGGTGGCAGTTTTCTCATTTCCTTTATATTTTATCATAAAATTAGAAAATTGTCAATAAAAAATACTTGCAAATATCATTTATTTGTGTTATACTGTTTAGGCAACTTAGTAAAGCTTAAATTGCAATAAATCACAATTAAATACGCAAGCGTATCTAAATGGTCATAAACGGGTAGCGAGATTGAAAATGATTGATTATCATTTTCAACGAGTGAAACCGCCCAAAGCAAGGAGTGTGACGAGCTTGTCACTTGGACAAGCGACATCAGACGACTATGCGACGGTGAAGGGCGTAGCCTTGACGAGAAATCTCTTCGAGTCGCTCTCTGATTTTTGCTTATTTTCAAAATTTAATATCTGTATGGAGAAGTACTCAAGTGGTTGAAGAGGCGTGACTCGAAATTTTGTGGTCATTTTGGAACTCTCTGCCTCCAACCCCTTGATTTATAAGGGATTTCCGCAGTTCAAATACAATTAAATACGTTAGTTCTCTCCTACTGTTCTCTCCAATTTCCGAGGTTGAACAAGAACAGTAGAGAGCTAAAATAAACACGGAGAGATATCGAAGTGGTCATAACGGGGCGCACTCGAAATGCGTTTGAGAGCAATCTCACGAGGGTTCGAATCCCTCTCTCTCCGCCACACCGAGCCTGCAAAGCTTATTTGCAGGCTCATTTTTTTCGCCTTTTTTTGACTCATGAAACCGTGGTCAGAGCCGCCCTCATTCCCGTCACCATAGCTTCGGCGGAGTTGAGTTTGGAGTTGTAATCTAAGTGTGCATAGATGTTTGCTGTTGTGCTGAAATCGGAGTGACCGAGCCACTCTTGGATTTGCTTCATTGGTACACCGTTCTTTAGAAGCATCGACGCGCAGGTGTGACGGAGATCGTGAAATCTGATATGCCGCATACCGTTACGTGCAAGGAGCTTCGGGAACGACTCGGTTAAATAGCTTGGTGTTATGATATTGCCCATTTCATCAACGCAGATATATCCAAGATATTTTGTGTTGTAGCAACTACCGCACACTCTCTTGTATTCTTCCTGCATCTCCCATCTTTGCAAAAGCATTTCTTTGAACTGCGGTATCAAAGGAAGTGTTCTGCGGCTCGACTTGGTTTTGGTCGTGTCGGTCGCCACTTCTACCTTCTTACCGTCGATTTTGCAAGATGTAAGTGTGTGCTTGATGGTGATGGTGTTCTGCTGAAAGTCGATAGCATCCCATTTGAGTCCAAGAACCTCGCTACGGCGAAGTCCGTAGAACGCCGCCAATACGATTGGCAATTCAAGCTTCGTTCCTCTTGCCACCTCAAACAAGTCTTGTATCTCGTCCTCGGTGTAAAAGCTACCTTGAAATTCGTTCTTCTTCGGTCTATCCACCTTGTCAACCGGGTTCGTTGCAATCAAGTCGGTTTTAACCGCGTATTTCATAGCTCTGTGAATGATTGCGTGATAATGGATCACGGAGTTTGCCGAAACTCTATCAAGCTGAACGAGGTAGAATTTTTGAATATCAGCCGCCGTCAGCTCGGACAATTTACGCTTCAAAGGCTTGAAATAAGGAATAATCGTCTTATTCGTCATATCCGCATAAGAAGCGTATGTAGTGAGTTTGATTGTACTCTTGGCAATTTCAAGCCACATTGCGAGGAAGTCCACGAACATAATCTCGCCGGAAAGTTCGGTCACTTCTTCCTCAACTTCGGGTTCATAGGTCTGTCGCGTTTCCCAAAGCATTGCTTCTGCTTTTTTTTTGTTGCCTTTCACCACCAACCCCGTAGGCAACCATTTTGTTTTACGCTTACCGCCCACGGAATAGTTCAATACCATATAAAAATAACCTTTTTTCTCTTGCAGATGTCCTGCTACCATAATAATTACCTCCTTAATGTAGTAGCACGAATTGGACACTTGCCGTTGACCACCCTTATTATACTACGGTGCGCAGCAAATGTCCAATGTGCGAATTTTTATTTTATGCTTTTGCCATATTGATTTTCAAAAAAGAAAGCAGATGTACCTTGGGAACACGGTACGACCTGCCGACTTTCATATTTTGGATTGTGCCGTTCTTCAGCATTTTATAAACGGTCTTGGTGCTTACGCCGAGAGCCGCGCTCGTTTCCTCCACGCTCATTATTTCGGGATAGCCCTTCAGTACCGTCTGATATACTTCTTTGAAATCCATTTATTATCTCCTTTCGTTGGGATTATGGTTCTTATAGCCGTTATGTTTAGTTTTCGTTTTCATAATCACGTCGATAGCGTGATCGACACGCTTCATCGTATTGTTGCTTGCCTTGCCGATGTATTCGACCAAGCGAGATTTATCCAAGGTTCTTATCTGCTCCGCAAGCACGATAGAGTCGTGCGGCAGCTCGTTACACCTTACGATAACGTGTGTCGCAAGATCTCGGCGCTTATTAAACTTACTCGTGATTGCCATAGCAATTACGGTAGTGCTTGATTTGTTGAAGCTGTCCGTTTGAACAATGAGCATAGGGCGAATGCCGCCTTGCTCTGAGCCGACAACGGGATCGAGATTAACTCGGTAGATTTGACCTCTTTTTACCTTTTTATTCATATAGCTCCTTTCACTAAAAGAACCCGCCGACCTTTCCATCGACGGGTTCAAGATTTTATTTAGGACTTTTGGCTTCTTGTAACGATAAGCAGCACGTGACCGATAAGCTCATCACTCATTCTCTCGTTTGCCGCGAGCTTGCGACAGTATTCAAGAAAATAGTAGAGTGCTTCGTGGTCGTCACCGACCTCAATCTCGGCATAGGTGTTTTCCTTGTGCGGGTGCTTTACCAAGCACGGCTCACCGGAAAGCCATCTTTTAAGGTTGTCACACTCGTCGTTGAACATTTCCTTTACTTTCTGATATGCCCAATGACCGTGCTCGATTATCTTCTGCTTGGCTTCGTTGCTGATGTTTTCCTCCACGATGCCACAACCGTTTGCTATCGCTATCATATAGCGGCTAAATTCCGCTTTTCTATCCATTTTGTTATCCTCCTATGTAGTTTTCAAAATTTTTCTTAAACCGTCTTGTGCGGCTTTAATTTTGCTCACACGCCCATCAAGGTGTGCGATTGTTTCCTCAATGTCGCTTCTGCTCTCGGCGTAGTAGTAACCCCTGCTGCTACTGCAAATGGGAACGCCCTTGGAACGAAGTTCATTGACCATACGGCGTATTTCCGTACCCTTACAATGAAAGAGTCTTTCAAGCTCCTTACTGTAAACTGCCTTGGCTTTTCCTTTGTGCTCGGTCTGCATATACCTTTCAAAGTTCTTCATAGCAAATCTCCTTATGAACCTTATTTCCTATATTGAATAGGATGTAGGAGCTTGCCTATATTTCAAGGCAAGCTCGGTTCAAGCGTCTATTTGTCCTCGACACCCCGACGCACCGATAAACGGTATGGGAAGTCATCAAACGACCGA
>JBGVIN010000085.1:0-8446 GCA_045123255.1 Eubacteriales bacterium | reverse complement strand
CCTCGCACGCCCCAAGGGCTCCCGTTAAAATCTGTCAAGATTTTTGGGAATGGGCTTGCCGTACTAAGTACGCCCACGCGAACCCCCAAACCTCATTCTTCGGTTTGAGGAACCCCTATACGCGTACGAGTTCACGCCTCCCCGAGGGTTCCTTGAAATTGAGTGCAATTTCAGGGAGTGGGTCAACACTCATTTCACTATCCCCTAATAAAAAGAGGCGTCGCTAATGCGACAGCCTCTTTTTAGATATAAAATTGTATTTCGGTTTTACCCGTTTTGACATCCTCAACTATTATGCTTGACCTACAGAACCAAACAATTCCATCTTTTCTTTAACTGTTGCCTTAATAGCCTCAAAGCCGGGAGCGAGAAGCTTTCTTGGGTCGAAGCCCTTGCCGGAGAGGTCCTTGCCCTCTTCAATGTACTTTCTTGTTGCAGCAGCAAATGAAAGCTGGCACTCTGTGTTAACGTTGATCTTTGAAACGCCAAGTGAGATTGCCTTCTTAATCATATCCTCAGGGATACCTGTGCCGCCGTGAAGAACGAGTGGCATGTCACCTGTCTTAGCTGAAATAGCGCCAAGAACGTCGAAGTTAAGACCTGCCCAGTTTGCAGGGTACTTACCGTGGATGTTTCCGATACCTGCTGCAAGCATTGTAACGCCAAGGTCAGCAACCATCTTGCACTCATCAGGATCTGCACATTCGCCTGCACCTACAACGCCGTCCTCTTCACCGCCGATAGAGCCAACCTCTGCCTCAAGTGAAATGCCAAGAACGTTACAAGCGTTTACAAGCTCTGTTGTCTTTGCAATATTTTCCTCGATTGGGTAGTGTGAGCCGTCGAACATAACGGATGAGAAGCCTGCGTTGATGCACGCCTTTGCACCCTCGTATGAGCCGTGGTCGAGGTGAAGTGCAACAGGAACGGTGATGTTAAGACACTTAATCATACCCTTAACCATACCAACGATGGTCTCGTAGCCGCACATATATTTGCCTGCGCCCTCGGAAACACCGAGAATAACAGGTGAGTTGCACTCTTGAGCTGTGAGAAGGATAGCCTTTGTCCACTCAAGGTTGTTGATGTTGAATTGACCAACTGCATATTTGCCTGCCTTTGCTTTTGTAAGCATTTCTTTTGCTGAAACTAACATAATTTTAATCTCCTTTATGTTACTTAAAAATTTTTCGTGTATATTTTACTACAAAATAATCATAAAATCAATATCTTTTTTGAGATTACTTGAAAATTGTTATAATATAATCTCCGTGCCAAACGGTTTCGTATTTCAAGGATGTTGTATCAACCTTGGCAACCTCACCCGAATTTAAGCCGTGCTTTTTAATATACGCTTCCTTGCGTGTCCAAATTTCAAAGAATTTTAGAAGCCTGTTTTCGCTCTTTTCAATTTCATTTTGCTCACTTGGCAGAAAATATCTCTTGGAAAAATTATCTATTTTACCCTCGTACGCGCTATTGATTTTTTCGCAATCAATACCAATTGGCGCATCGGATAAAGCAACCGCACAAAGTCCCTCGGTGTGCGAAATACTAAAATGTATGTCCGAGCCGTCAATATACGGCTTGCCGTTTTCGTTCCTTGAAATTTCGTACTCTGAAACACCGTGTGCCTTAAGCATTTTATCGAGCAGAGAATAAGCCTTGGTATGCTCTAAATTTCTTTTATCGCGCGCGCCGGATACGCCGTTATAGTCAATTTGCACAAATTCACATTCGAGCATTTTTCTCTCCTCCTTGATAAATTTCTTATTTAGTAAAAAACAGAGGCATTTTTGCCTCTGTTCATATGCCATTTGAATTATTGAGCGTTTTCTTCGAGATACTCAACTACATCACCAACAGTGATGAACTTATGTATGTCGTCCTCGTTGAATTCAACACCAAACTCGTCCTCGCAAACAAGAACAAGGTCAGCAAGCTCAAGTGAGTTTACGCCAAGATCATTTGCAAGCTCTGAATTAGGAGTAACGTCATCGGGATTGAGTGATAACTCTTCAACAAGAATTTTCTTAAGTCTTTCAAACATAAAATTTAATCTCCTTCAAATTTAAGGGTTTTGCACAATGTGAGTGAACAACCTCAATAATTATATAGTTTTTGTATAGATAAGTCAATAGTGAAAATGCACAAAAATTTTTCATCAAAATTGCATCTATCACAACACATTTACTAAAAAACATTGATAAAGTCAATGATTTTAGCACGCTAAAACGCAAATTACTCCTCTTTCTTCGCTTTGATGCTTGCCAAGGGATTGTTGTCAATAGCGTCCTGCATTCCTTGGTTTGAAACGTGCGTATATATTTGCGTGGTGTTTAATTGCTCGTGTCCTAAAATCTCCTTTAATACGCGCACGTCAACCTTTCCCGTCTGGTACATAAGGGTTGCCGCGGTGTGTCTTAGCTTATGCGTTGAAAAATGCTTGTAGTCAAGTCCTGCGCGCTCAAGATACTTATAAACGAGCCATTGAACGGTTTTGTTGCTTATTCTTTTATATTGCTTGCTCACAAATAGCGCATTTGTGGGCAGTGGCTTTTTCAGTCCGTCACCGCGCACGCTTAAATAGCGCGTTAATGCATCGCGGCACGCATCGTTTAGGTAAACAATTCTTTCCTTATTACCCTTGCCGACAACACGAAGGGAGCGAAGCTCTCTGTCAAGGTCGTTTAGATTTATGCCGACAAGCTCCGAAAGACGCATTCCGCAGTTAAGAAAGAGCGTTATAATGGCGTAGTCGCGCTCGCGTGATTTCGACTCCTTGTCGCTCTCCACCGCTTCAAGCAAAGAAATGCTTTCCTGCATAGATAGATATTTAGGAAGCGTTTGCTTTTTCTTTGGCGCTTCAATATCCACCGCAGGGTTTTTTTCAAGCACACGCCTTTTTTGGCAAGCAAACTTGAAAAACGCCTTGATAGCTGATAGCTTTCGAGCCTTAGCACTTGCACTGTTTGCGCGCTCATTATTTAGATAAACGAAAAAGTCGTAAATTTCGTTCGTGTCGATTTTTTCAAAAAAATCAAGCGAAAGAGAGGAAATGTCAAGTGCGTTAAACTCCTCTGACGGCACTCTAATCTTATTTCTTTTTGCGTATATAAATTTCACAAATAAACGCAAATCCGAAAGATATTCGTCAACCGTCTTTTGCGAGCAGCCTTGAATTGTCAGCTTGTAGCTCGCAAAATCGCGCACAAGCTGTGGCATGCTTTCTTGCATAATTGCCATAAAATTCCCCCCTTTTACAAAGTAAATAACGACAGAGCAGTGTATATTATCAACACAAGGTGTTGCATATCATCACGCAAGGCATGTATATCATCAACCGAAGGCCCTATAATATCACCCTATTTTATTTCATTCTATCATAAATTTTTACACTTTTGTATCAAAAATATAAATTTTTCAAAACATTATTGAATTTATTTATTATTTACTATATAATAAGGTAAACAACGACTTGTGAAAGGACACGGTTATAATGGACGAAAAAGAGAAGGGCGGCTTCGGCGCGTTTTTCAAAAACAATACGGACGGTATATCAAAGCTTTTTGTTTACCACATCGCAATGTGTATTTTTGGACTTGTCGTTTCAATTGCACTTGAAATGCTCTCCACACAGATAAGAGGAGAGGATAGCGAATGGCTCAGCGTTGCAACGTGGATTGGCGGCGTTTTTTGTATGCTTATTTATCATGGACTTTTTTACGTTTGTATGTGGGAAAAGGGCGCGTCCGATAAAATTAAAATCGACGGCGGACGTCAAAAAAAGAATATAGCAAAGGGCATTTTGATGTGGCTCGTTGCAAATTCAATAAACATTTTTATTCTTGTTAATATCGCGGTGCTTTCCTTCATACCGGGTGCGGAAAACACCCACGGTCTTGTTTCAATCGTAGGGCTTTACTACAACGCGATGTATTACCCATTCTTGTGGCTGTTTTCTAAATGCGAGATTACCTCACTTTATTTAGTAACGCTCATTCCAAGCGCACTCGTTGCATTCCTTTCTTATCTCTCGGGCGTGAAGGGACATAAGTGCATTTTCCCCGAGCCAAAGGGTGAGCGCAACCGCAGAATCAGATAACGTAACTCCTTTGAAAAGGGAGCTGTCAGCTTGCTGACAAAAAGGACTTTTATTAAACCTAAACAAAAACACCTCTGCGCCGTTTTGGCGCAGAGGTGCGTTTTTATATTGAATTATTTTTTTGAGATAGTCTTTTTCTAAGCCGCTTCCTTTCAATTTTGTCCTCTAATTTCTTAAACCACTTAAAAGAAATCGGGTAAATGGCGATAACGAAAACTACAACCAAGCCGTAGCGAAGCGCGCGTGCAATTGTATTTTCAGGGAGCAAAGCGTTAAGCGGAAGCTTCAACCCCTCAAGCAGTCCAAGCACTAAGATAAGACCTACCGAAACCTTAAAAGCTTGCGTGTACCATTTTCCGCCCTCGTTAAACCTAACGAGATAGCGCTCGATAGGAAGCGCGATTAAAACGCCGATAATTGCACCGAAAATCAAATACGCATTTTTTAGTGCCGAGGTGTAGTTGTGCATTTGACCCTCATCTAAAACGGATGGGTCGAAAATAAACTGCACGTAAACGACAAAGAAAATTGATATAACCGCCATAAAGCCAAGGAAAAGATACATTCTCAGCGTTTTTTTATAGCAAAATTCAAAAATAGGCTTAATTACGATAATTAAGAAAATCGCAAAAAAGAACGAGAAGAAAACGTCAAGCGGAGTATGCACGCCAAGGTACATTCTCGAAAAGGGAATAATAAGGCAAAGGATGAGGCAAAGCACCTTTATGAGCTTGTTTTTTGAGAAGGAAAAAATCGAGCCGAACACGCCAACCGAGTTTTGCGTGTGTCCGCTTGGAAAAGAGAAGCCGCCTGCGTCGGGCATCGCCGCTTCAACCGCCTCAAAATGCGGATTTAAGTCCCACGGGCGCAAAATGCGGAAGGAAATTTTCAAAAACTGATTTACAACCATGCCGACAAAGCCAACCGATAAAAGAAAATAACCGTTTTTCTTTGACACGCACCAAAAAATTATAACCGCGACCGCGATAAAAACCATCTCGCCGCCAAGCGCGGTGATAGATAAAAACGCCTTGTCAAAAAACGGCGTGCGCAAAGTGGCAAGCAGCTCTAAAAATTTCATTATACCCCTCCCTGTGTCTGTTTTTAATATATTATACCATATTTTTTGCTCCATTGCAACAAAAAAGCTACGCAAGCTTAAACTGAGCTGCGTAGCCGTTTTTTAATTTTTCGTTTTTCTTCCCTTGAAAAAGAGGAAAGCGGAGGCAAGGAGCATAATTATCGGAAAAATGAGCGCAAAGATGAAGCCAACCTTTAAGTTGTCGCCGAAAATGCTTGATGCCTGACCTGTGATAAACGGGCCTGCCAAACAACCAAAATCGCCTGCAAGTGCGAGCATTCCGAACATAAATACCCCACCCTGTGGCTCGATTTTAGCACCGATGCTATAAGTTCCCGGCCACATAAGACCGCAACCGACACCGCAAATAGCGCAGCCGATAAGGGAAAGAATTTCAAATCCTGACGGCGCGAAAATTGCAATTAAATACGACAAAATGCAAATTATCGATGAAATCATAATGCCCTTTTCAAGCTTGATTTTCTCACCGAATTTTGCAAAGAACACTCTTGTCAGTGCCATTGCAAGAGCAAAGAGACAAGGGCCGAGCAAATCGCCGAGCCATTTTGAAACGCCGAGTGCCTCCTCTGCAAAGCTTGATGCCCACTGTGCCATTGCAAGCTCGGATGCGCCTGCACAAATCATCATAATAACGAGTAGCCAAAACGTCTTGCTTTTTGCAAGGTCACGTCCGCGCTTTTGCGTGCCCTCGGGCGTGAGCATATAAATCGGTGCATCAAGGAACATAAATAGGTCAATTGCGGGGATAAGTGTCCAAAATAGCGCAACCACGCCCCAAAGCTCAATGCCGAAAATGAGGAAGAAAAGAGTAGAAAGAAGCACGACTCCAAACTGTCCCCAACAGTAAAACGAGTGCAAAAGGCTCATCATTCCCGCCTTGTTTTTGGTAGGACACGCCTCAACTATCGGACTGATTAAAACCTCCATAAGACCGCCGCCAATGCCACAAAGAAGCATTGAGAAGCAAAGTGCGATATACGGAATTTTAGGCAAAATAAGAGGTAGGGCGTAAAAGCTCAAAAGACCTAAAATAGCGGCGAAATCCGCCAAAAGCACAAGCTTGCGATATCCTATTTTTTCAGCAACCCTTGAAACTATCAAATCAACGGTTAATTCCGTCACAAAGTTAAAGGCAATGAGAATGCTCACCTGAAACGTCGAAATCCCGAACTCGTCCTTGAAAAGCACGAAAAGAAGCGGCGGAAAATTGAGCATTATAGCCTGCGTTATATATCCTAAAAAGGAAGCACCGACGGTGCGCCTGTAACCCTTAAGCATAAAAACCTCGCAAAGAAAAATATAGGAGCATTTTATCACACGCGCCTAAAAAAGTCAACTCCTTTGTATTTATAATCGTTGACAAATATTAGTATTTATGATAATATTAAATTGTAAAATAATCTTTTAAGGAGTAAAATATGAAAAAGAAGATTTTGATTACCTTGCTTATAGCACTTATCATGTCATGCCTTTTCGCCTTTGCTGTTATGGCGGCTGAACCGTCACAAAGCGATAGCTTCGGTGAAATTACGTTAATTACAGACAATGAAGCGTTAAGCAAAAAGGACGACCACGGATATGCAGACGGAGACTATGCAAGAGTGGTTGTTAACGTACCCGGCACACAAACCTATATGACGTACCCTGCATACTACGTTTTTGATGCAAGAAATGACGGCTCAAACGGCTATCAGCCATCTCTCAATATGAGCTATCTTGCAAACGCAACGGGACTTCTCTATAATGAAAAGAGCATCGTTCGTCTTGAAATTCCCGAGGTGTTTACGGGCATTTCATCAAACTATTCAAAAACCAATACGATGACCTCACTTAAAAGTATCGTAATGCCAAGCGCAGTTTTCATTTTGCACAATGGATGCTTTGGCTCTCTTGCGTCGCTTCAAAGCGTTGTTTTTAAGGATAGCTCAGCCGAGGATGCTACCTTGTCAATCGGCTATGGCGCGTTCCAAGGATGCACGGGACTTACCGACGTTACCCTTCCTGTTCACCTTACCACGCTTGGCGAGCGCGCGTTCTACGGTTGTAGTGCGCTTGAAAGCATTGAGCTTCGCGGTAGCAAGCTTCCTGCAGTTGGCACGGCAAGCTTCGGTGACTGCCTTGCACTCAAAACCGTAAAAATCGACCCTAACAACAATATAACAAAGGTTAATCACAGAGCCTTTGACAATTGCCCGTCATTATCGGGAAAAATAGTTTTCGATAAGGTTACGGTCATTGATTCATATGCGTTTAGAAACTGTGCAAAGAACGAGGGATGTGAATTACATCTTGAATTTCCCGTTATTGAAACGCTCGGCGGCACGAGCAATGATACTCACGTATTCAGCTATTCAACGGGCTTGAAGTCAGTTTACCTCGGCACTAATCTTAAGGCAACTACACACAATAACTTTACGGATTGCACAGGACTTGAAATCGTAAAAATCGACGCGGTTGCCCCAAGCTTCAAAACCTTCCCAAGCTATATGTTTGATGGCTGCTCATCACTTAAATCATTCGTTGTTCCCGAAGGCATTACCTCGCTTTCATCAAGAATGTTCTTGAAATGCTCAAGCCTCGGCCCTGTTTATCTACCTTCTACCTTGACGGCAATCAACTCGGGCTCACAGGACCACGCAACCTTTGCAAGATGCACAAACGTATATTTTGTTAACGAAAAATTCGACGTAACAAAGATAAATGAGCTTCCAAGCAAGCCTGACGTTTACTATTTCCCAAGCGGACTTACAACTCTTACGGGCGAAGTGTTTAAGCTATGTGAAGGACTCAATAGCACCCTTGTTTTCCCCGAGGCGTTGACCTCTGTTGAAAACGCTTGGGCGTTTGAGGCGGGAATCAACAATCCTACTCTTGAAAATATTGTTTTCCTTGGCAATATGGAAAAAATCAACACAAACTCGTGGAAGCTTACAGGAAAAATCTATTTTGCAAACGAAAATGATAAAAGCTCAGCGGATTTTACATCCTATACAAATCCAAAATCAACGGTATTCTGTAACGCAGACGGAAACACGAGCCACCTTTTCCTCGTGAAAGCAAACACACTTCCAACCTGTACCGAAGACGGCGTTTACGGATTTAAGTGCTTCTGCGGCGTAGCAAGTGAGGAAGCAACCGTTGTGCCAAAGCTTGGCCACGAGAAAAACGAGCTTCTTGCAAAGTATTTCGCCGAGGTAAACGGTACACTCGACTACTTTAACGATATGAAAACGGAGCAT
>JBGVIN010000084.1:0-39362 GCA_045123255.1 Eubacteriales bacterium | reverse complement strand
TTTAAGTGCTTCTGCGGCGTAGCAAGTGAGGAAGCAACCGTTGTGCCAAAGCTTGGCCACGAGAAAAACGAGCTTCTTGCAAAGTATTTCGCCGAGGTAAACGGTACACTCGACTACTTTAACGATATGAAAACGGAGCATAGCTGCACACGCTGCAAGGATACAATTTACGGCACAGAGGAAGGCACCGCCCTCTTTACAAAGCGCGGATATTCTTTCTCACAGTATGACGCGTCAAGCTTCTCCTACACGGTTTGCGTAAACGCAGATGCAATCAAAGCATATAACGAAGCGCTCCTTTACGGAATTGTAGTTAGCGCAAACGCAAACGGCGCACCGATTACCTACGCGGACGGTAAAATCTCACACGATAATAAAACTATCGCAATAGAATTCCAAAATACCGACGTTGCGTATTCGATTATAACCGCAAAATTAACGGGCATTTCCGATGGCACAGAGCTTCACCTCGGTGCGTACTGCGTTGACAATAGCAAGGTTTCATACCTCAGCCACAATACCGTAGATACCGTTTGTGAAACAATTTCACACGCAATCCTTCTTGAAAAATACCCCGACGGCATAGATGACTAAAAATACAAAAAAGTCGCACCCTGTGTGCGACTTTTTGTTTTGAAAACTTATTACTCAACAAAATTCACGTTATATTTCTCGACCCAAAAATCAAGCTGTATCAGCCAAGCAAGAAGCTGCGGTGCGCTCATTAGCTGACCGAACCAAGTGCCTCTATTCGATAGCGCGCCTTCAAGCGCTTCCTTATCAAGATTTTCTTTAAGAAAATGCGATTTTTGGTATCTTTCCCAAAACATTTTAGAAACAAGCTCCATATATTTTGGATTGTGGGTTTTTGGGTACGGGCTTTTCTTTCGCCAAAGGATTTTTTCGGGCAAATATCTTCTCATTGCGTTTCTGAGCAACGATTTTTCAACGCCGTTTTCAAACTTAATTTCCCACGGTACGTTGTAAACGAATTCGTAAATTCTGTGGTCGGCAAACGGCACGCGCACCTCAAGCCCGCTCGCCATGCTCATTCGGTCCTTCCTTTGAAGGAGCGAGGACATAAAATACTTAACGGAAAGCTGTGAGGCTATGCGCGATGCTTTCATTTCCGCACTGTCAGAGTCCAAAATCGGACACTCTTCAAGGGATTTTTTGTAAATTGTGCGTATATATTCATATCCCTCGTCGCTTCTTGAAATCTTATCCTTAAAAAGTGAGGCGCGTAGCCTTGGCGCGTGAATCCAAGGGAAAAAGTCCGAATAAAGCATCTCTGGACGATAAAACCAAGGGTATCCGCCGAAAATTTCATCGGAGCATTCACCGCTTAACGAAACGGTATGCTCCTTTTTTATTTGTTTGCAAAAATACAAAAGCGACGAATCTATATCTGCCTGACCCACCGCGTCACGGAAATACGTTGCGCTTGTAAGTAGCTCTGCAAGCTTTTCTTGCGGACAGGTTAAAACCGTGTGCTTCGTGTCTAAATAGTCTGCTAAATAAACGGCGTATTCGTCGTCGCTCTCGGGTTGGAACATACCGCTGACAAAGCTTTCCTTGTTCCCCTCGTATTCAAAGGAGTAGGTGGAAAGCGTCTTGCCTTTTTTCTTGTATTCCTCGCTTGCCACCGCACTCACCACACTTGAATCAAGTCCGCCCGAGAGTAGCGTGCAAAGAGGCACGTCTGAAACAAGCTGCCTTTTTATCGCGTCGCTGACTAAGTACTCCGTTTTTTCATATGCGTATTTTTTGTCCTTGTAATACTGCCGCGCCTCTATTTGCCAATATTTCCATTTTCTAAATCCGTTTTTATCAAAAGTCATACACTCCGCCGACTCTAATTCCAAAATATCCTTGAAATGGCTATGCCCCTCGACAAAATTCGGACTCAAATACAAAATTTCCCAAAAGGCTTCTTTTGTAACCTTTCTTGATATTTTGTCGCATTTCAAAAGTGATTTAATTTCTGACGCAAAGTAAAGAGTTTTGTCAACTATGGCATAGTAAAATGGCTTCACGCCAAAGCGGTCGCGCGCAAAAAACGCTTTTTCACCGTCGTAAACGCAAAAAGCGAAAATTCCGTTAAGATGCGTCGGCGCACTTTCGCCAAACACGATATATGAATATAAAACGACCTCCGTGTCGCAATTTGTCTTAAATTTTATACCGCATTTTTCAAGCTCGCACCGAAGCTCGCAGACGTTGTAAATCTCACCGTTATAAACGATTGTATATTTTTTGTTGCCGTAAATCACACTCATCGGCTGTGCGCCGTTTTCGGGGTCCATAACAGCCAAGCGGTTATGGCAAAGCGTAGCATAAGTGTCGCAAAGCTCGCCGCTTGCATCAGGACCTCGGTGCGAAAGCGTAGAATTCATTTCTCGCAAAAGAGAAGGGCAGACGTTACCGCTAAAATCAATTTCTCCACAAATTGAGCACATAAAAACCTCCCAAGATAACAGTCTTTTACTATTATATGCCGAGTTTTTTAGTATTGAACCGTCAAGGAGGAAAAATGCATTCCCGAAAAACCGCTTTTCTTAGCGTGCGCACATAAGTCGCGAAAATAAGACTTTATTTAATTGACAAGTAAAGCTACTTTATGATAAAATAAATATATAAAATTTATGGAGAGAAAAAATGAAAGAAAAAAAGGTTTACGTCTGCGAGGAGTGCGATTATCAAAGTCCAAAATGGATGGGTCAATGTCCCTCGTGCAAAAAATGGAATACCTTCGTTGAAGAAACGTATCAGCCTACACCCGTAGTCAAAAATCAACGCGTTTCAGCGCTTTCCGACGAAAGCGAGCCTGTTCTTTTTAAGGATATGGAAATGCCGAAATATATTCGTACAACCACAGGCACAGGTGAGCTTGACCGCGTGCTTGGCGGCGGAATTGTCAGTGGCTCCGTCGTTTTACTTGCAGGCGAGCCGGGAATAGGCAAGTCAACGCTTCTTATGCAAATTTGCTCGCAGGTTAGTGCGCGCGTGCTTTACGTCTCGGGCGAGGAATCAAAGGGACAGCTAAAGCTCAGAGGTGAGCGCTTGGGAACACGTGGCGACGACGTATATTTTTTAACCGAAACAAACGTTGATTCCATTCTTTCATATATAGACAAGCTTTCTTGCGAAATTGTGATAATAGACTCAATTCAAACCATGCTTGACCCTGCCTGCACCTCAATCCCGGGTAGTATAAATCAAGTCAAGGAATGCGCTACAAAGCTTATAGCTAAGGCAAAAAGCAAGGGCGTTTCCATCATTTTGGTCGGTCACGTTAACAAGGAGGGCACAATTGCAGGCCCTAAAATCCTTGAGCATATGGTTGATGCGGTTCTTTACTTTGAGGGCGAGAGAATTCAGTCCTACCGAATAATCCGCGCAATAAAAAACCGCTTTGGCTCAACAAACGAGATAGGCGTTTTTGAAATGACAGACAAGGGGCTTTCCGAGGTGCCAAACCCGTCTGAAATGCTTCTTTCAGGCAGACCTGTTGGCGTTTCGGGTAGCTGTGCTGTGTGCGTTATGGAGGGCTCACGCCCGATAATTGCTGAAATCCAATCGCTCGTTACGCCAAGTGCGTATCCTGCACCGCGCAGAACCTCAAACGGCGTTGATTATAACCGCCTTTGTTTAATTCTTGCCGTGCTTGAAAAGCGCCTCGGACTTAAATTTTCGCAAAACGATATTTACGTTAACGTTGTTAGCGGCTTGCGCCTTGACGAGCCAAGCGTTGACCTTGCAATAGCGCTTTCCTTAATTTCCTCAATTAAGGACGTGCCGATTCCCCAAAACGTCATAGCTATGGGAGAAATAGGTCTTTCGGGCGAAATCCGCGTCGTTTCCAACCTTCAAAAGAGAATTAACGAGTCCTACCGCCTCGGCTTCGACGTCATAGCCGTGCCCAAAAACTCCCTCGACGAAAAAACCAAAATCCAAAGCGGCGTGTCGCTACTCCCAATTGAAACCATCTACGAAGCACTTTCCCTTTTCAGAGCAAAGGAGTAGAGCAGAGGCTCTCTCCCGCCGTCCTGCGTAGATTCCTTGACATACTCGGAATGACAGGAAAATGATAATTAAATCACTTGTGCGATGGAGTCCTGCGGATTAAGTCCAAGCAAGCTTGGATGAAGTCGCTCCGCGGTTGGTTATACCGTAGGGGAGGCAATCTGCCTCCCGCCAACAAAAACGCACCGATAAAACAGGCACCATCCCATACGAAATGCACCGTAACTGCTCCACGATCGTCATCCTGAGCTTGCCGAAGGATCTCTTTATACAACAAAACAGCCCCCGAGCGAAAGCTCAGGGGCTTATGTCATTTAACCTTAGTTGTAGTTTGGATACGATATACTAAATATTAGTTGTAGAAGTGGTTGTATGTTGTATTACCGTATACGTAGAGTGCCTTCATAAGATCGCCAAGTACTGTACCTTCATTCTTTGCAAGGTTGTTGTACAAGAATCCGTTGATTGAATATGCTACGCTGTCGGATTCAACACCGTTCTTTACAAACGTTGCCTTTACCTCTGAGCCGTATTGTACTGCTGATACACAGTTTACAGATACAATGTATCTCTTAGCTACTGCATCGTATTCCAAATCAGCTGCATCAATCATCATCTTTTCTACACCGTCAACCTCAATCTTGATGGACAAGCCTGTAATATCGTTTGCTGCAAACTTGTATACCATTTGTGTTGAGCTTCCCAACACAACTGTTGATGACTTCCATGTAAGATCGTCATTTGCATCAACGTCAACGTACTGTGCCTTTAATGATTCAGGAATGCTTGTAAATGTTGATGGTGTGAGTGTGTAGCCTTGTGCTTCAATAATTGATGTGATCAAATCTTCATCAGCAACTGTTGTGTTTGTCATTGATGCTACGTATTTTTGTGTTTCTGCACCAAATACAAGAAGGTCAGAGATTACTTCTACTGATTCATTCTTCTTTAATTTAGCAATGCAGTACTTCATTACGCTGTAGTCATATTTATCTACTGTGTAACCATCTGCTGTTTCTGCATATACGTATGCTTCAACGTTTGTTGCAATCTTGTGAGGTCTTGTTTCTGCAAAATTGAATACAGGCTTGCCACCGTCGATTTTATACTCTGTTACAATATATTCCTTGCCTTCAAATACAAATACCATGTATGGTGTGCCATATCCTTCAGAAACATTAACCTTGTAATCAAGTGAAATGTTGTTGCCAAGGATCAAGTTTGTTGAGTTGATACCAAAGATCTTGTAGCCAGGTGTCGTTGTTACGTTGATTTCTTGTGGTTCAACAATATACTCGCCGCACTCGGAGCACTGAATGCCTGCTGTATAGCCGGTTGTGCTTGGTGTTGGGAGTACTGCTGGGATTTCTACCTCTGTGTGAGCATGTGACTTTTCTACGGTATAGGCGCCGTTGTTTTCCAATGCGGCGTAGCCACTTGCTAAGAAGTTAGTGCCTTCGCCCTCGGAAACGTTGTTTGCAGGGTTGAAGCCGATGAATGTACCGCCATAAACTACGATTGCACCACCCGTTGAGTCGTTTTCGTTAAGAGCCCAGATGCCTTCGCCTGCTATGAACGTACCCCCGTTAATTGTAACTGTACCGCCGTTCTTTGTGTAGATAAGGTCGTTTTGGTGGTTAGGATCTGTGCTCTCGGTTGAGTCACCGTCAACGAAGTAAGTACCGCCATTGATTACAACGTGACCGCCGTTTGCCCAAACAGCGCACCATGAGCCAACACCTGAAATACCTGCATTTACTACACCGTTACCGTTTAATGTAAGTGTGCCTGCTTGTACCTCAAACACGTCACCGAATGATTCAATTGTCACATCAGAAATATCAAATACAGTATCCTCTGTAATTACAACTGTTTCAAGGAGAACAATTGTCTTGCCGCTTCCGTTTGCAAGTGCCTCTTGGAATGTTGCAAAGTATTCCTCGCCTATGCGAGCAACGCCTCTTACCTCACCGCAGCCATTGCATACGCCGTCGTTTTCGTTGTCATATGAGTGAACGTGTGAAACCTTTTCAAGTCCGCACTCTGAACATACTTGAACACCGTTTTCGTCAGCCTCGCCCCAAACAGTTGAGTCTGCTTCGTGTGAATGCTTGGAGTATACAACGTAATCACCTATTGTTGTTACGTTTGTAAAATTGTCTGTGATGTAGCTGCCGATTTCTGTGATGTCAGCATTTATTGCTATTGTCGTTGCAAAATACGTTAAATTACCATTTGATGAGTTAGATGTGATGCTTGAAACGATAGCTGGACTGTCGATTATTACAAATTTTAGATTGTTACAACCCGAAAAAGCAGATCTTCCTATACTTGTTACAGTATTTGGTATATTTATACTTGCTAAGTTGATACAGAAATAAAAAGCTTCTTCTTCTATAATTGTTACAGTGTTTGGTATATTTATAGTTGTTAAGTTGTCACACTGATAAAAAGCTTGTCGTCCTATGCTCGTTACACTTTCGGGAAGCATTACAGTAGTTAAGCTGTCACAATTATTAAAAGTCCAATATCCTATGCTGGTTATACCATTAGGAATCTCTATGCTTGTCAACTTGCGGCAGAAAGCAAACGCTTGATCCGCAATTTTATTCACATTGTTTGGAATTTCTATATTAACTAAATTTCCACATTCATAAAATGCTTGCCAACCTATGGTTGTTAATGTACTTGGAAGTTGAACATTGATCAAATTACTGCATTTTTTGAATGTTTCGCTATTTACACTTGTTATTCCGTGTGGAATTTCAATGCTTGTTAAACTGCTACAGTACGCAAAAGCGGAATCTCCAATGCTTGTAACACTATTAGGGATTTCAATGCTTGTCAAACTGCTGCAGCCGGCGAAAGCTGATTTTCTAATGCTTGTAACACTACTAGGAATTTCAACACTTAACAAGTTGATACAATTGGAAAATGAGCCGTCTATAACTTTTACACCATCCAAAAGTGTTACATGTGTTATGCTCTTGCATCCTTTCAATGCAGTGTTAAGACTTTCAACATCACCTTGTACGATTAATTCAGATACCTCAACTCCATTAAGATATAAATAATAAGCATTTGGATTGGAATTGTAATCAAAATATACTTTAAGCCATGAGGTTATATCAACGATATTGATATCCAAATTAGAACATCCTGCAAAAGCGCTTCTTCCTACACTTGTTAAGCTCTTAGGAATTTCAATATAAGTTAGGTTGCTACAATTGTAAAATGCATAGTCGCTAATTTTTTCAACGCCCTCGGAAATACACACGCTTGTTAAAAGCTCTTCGTTAAGATATAACTTTGCATCCGAAGCAACGCTCAATGGATTTGCATTTGGATAACCATAATTAATTTGGCACCAAGCATCGACGTCTGTTATATAAACAGATTTCAAATTTTTGCACTTATAAAATGCATTTAAATCGATATCGGTTACGCTTTCTGGTATGTTGATGCTTGTTAAACCGCAGTTAGAAAATGCCTCTTGAGATATTTTAACTACACCGTTAGGCAATTCTATACTTTTTAAGTTTGTGCAATTTTCAAAAGCCTCATACGAAATTATAGTTACTCCGTTTGGTATACTAACACTCATCAAATTGGTACAACCAAAAAACAATTGGTTGGATATTATTGTTACACTTTCGGGAATTTCAAAACTTGTTAAAGCAATACAATTTGCAAAGGCATAATCGCCTATTTTAGTTACGCTAAATGGGATTTTAATGCTTGTTAAACTGCTACAGCTAGAAAAAGCAGAGTTACCTATGCTTTCCACTCCATCAGAAATATCAATGTCTGTTAAGTTAGTAAAAACGCTAAAAGCATTGGCGCCTATATTCGTCACTCCAGTATCAACAAGGATAAAAGATGTGCAATTTTTGTAATCTTTCCAAAGTACGGGATTGTAGTAGTCCCAATCCTTCATCGCACCCGTTCCGTAAACACGAAGCGCGTACATATCATCGTTGTCAGGGTCGTTATAGAGCTCGGCGATTACGTTATCGTTTGAGGTTGCGGAAATGTCCCAAGTTTCGATAGGGTTGCCGTATTCATTGATTTCGTAGGTGTCGCCGCACATATTGCATGTGTAGGTTGAATTGCCGAATGGAATTCTTGAAATGAGCTCGTATGCGTGGTCAGCTTTCGGTGTTTCTACCTTTTCACGTGAAAGCTCAGCACCGCAGTCTGTGCAGTAAACAACGTTTTCATATGAACCAGCCGCTTGACATGTTGCCTCAACTACGTTTTCAACAACCGTCTCGCCCGCAACGTGTGTTTTTTGTATACCACACTCTGAGCAAGAGCAGTTTTCGCTCCAAATACCAGTGCCCGACTCGTGCGAGTGCTTTGAATATACAACGTATTCACCCTCTCCGCCATTGTATGTAACGTTTAACGTGGTTACATATGTAAAGTTGTCTGTGATGTAGCTACCGATTTCTGTAATTTCAGGATTGATTGCTATTGTTTTTGCATTGTATGTTAAATAGCCGTTTGATGAGCCAGATGTAATGCTTGAGGCGATAGTCGGGCTATCAATTATTACAAGTTTCAGTTTGCTACATCCGTAAAAAGAAGAGCTTCCTATCGAGGTTACACTATCTGGGATTGTTATGCTTTCAAGTGAGGTGCAACCCGAGAACGCAGATTCTCCTATCGTATTAACGCTATCGGGTATTGTTATGCTTTCAAGCGAGGTGCAGTAATAGAACGCGTAATTTCCTATACTTTCACAAACGCTTCCTTCCTCAAATTCAACGCTTATTATCTTTGGTGAATATGATGAAGAATGATTAGCTGGACAGAATAAATAAGCAGGTATTTTCGTTACGTTTTTACCTATCGTTACCTTTACGCCATCTCCATTCTTTCCTGCATTATAGAACACACTGTTACCTGAACTTAAATCGTTCATCGCTATTGCATTGAATTTGATTTCGCTCAAAGCGGTGCAATCACGGAATGCACCATTTCCTATCGATGTTACGCTATCACCAATTGTTACACTTTCAAGTGCGGTGCAATTATAAAATGCACATTCTTCTATTGTGGTTACGCTATCAGGGATTGTTACGCTTTCGAGCGAGGTGCAATTATAAAATGCATATTCTTCTATTGTGGTTACGCTATTGGGGATTATAAAGCATGTATCTAGTTTGCCAGCAGGATAAAATATTAGAGTTGTGCCATCCTTGCTATATAAAACGCCGTCAATTGATTTGTATTCTGCATTGTTTTCATCAACCATTATGCTCTCAAGCGCGGTGCAATTATAGAATGTATATCTATTTATTGATGTTACGCTTTCTCCAATTGTTACACTTTCAAGCGAGGTGGAATAACCGAACGCATAGTTTCCTATACTTTCGCAAACGCTTCCTTTCTCAAATTCCACACTTGTTATTTTGGGTACATATGATGAAGCATATCTAATGTATGTATAGAATAAATAAGTAGGTATTTTGGTTACGTTTTTACCTATCGTTACCTTTATTCCATTTCCATTTTTCCCTGCATAAGAAAATACATAGTTTTCACTGCTTAAATCGTCCATTGCTATTGCATTGAAGTTTATTTCAGTCAAAGCGGTACACTCATAGAATGCATATCCTCCTAATGTGGTCACACTATCGGGAATAGTTACGCTTTTAAGCGAGGAACAACCCGAGAATGCACGGGGGCCTATTGAGGTTACACTATCAGGGATTGTTACACTTTCAAGCAAGGAACACCCATAGAATGCATAGCTTCCTATCGAGGTTACACTATCGGGAATTATAAAGCTTGTACCTTTGCCTTGGGGATAAAATATTAAAGTTTTGCCATCCTTGCTATATAAAACGCCGTCAATTGATTTGTATTCCGCATTGTTTTCATCAACCGTTATGCTCTCAAGCGCGGTGCAATTATAGAATGCTTGGTATCCTATTGAGGGTACGCTATCTCCAAGTGTTACACTTTCAAGCGAGGTGCACTTTGAGAACGCATTGTTTCCTATACTTTCACAAACGCTTCCTTCCTCAAATTCAACACTTATTATATTTGGTGAACTGTTGCCTGGACAGAACAAATAAGCAGGTATTTTTGTTACGTTTTTACCTATCGTTACTTTTATGCCGTTTCCTCTTGAACCCGCAGAAAAGAACACAAAATTACTATTTGAACCCAAATCGTTCATCGCTACTGCATTGAAGTTGATTTCAGTTAAAGCGGTGCAACAATAGAACGCTCTTTCTCCTATTGAGGTTACACTATTTCCAATGGTTACGCTTTTAAGTGAGGTGCACTCATAGAACGCATAGCTTTCTATCGAGGTTACACCATTTTCTATTGTTATACTTTCAAATGTGGTGCAACCATAGAACGCGTATTCTCCTATCGAGGTTACTCCATCGGGAATTATAAAGCTTGCACCTTTGCCTTGGGGATAAAATATTAGAGTTTTGCCATCCTTACTATATAAAACACCGTCAATTGATTTGTACACCGTGTTGTTTTCATGAACCGTTATGCTTTCAAGTGAGGTGCAACCATAGAACGCAGATCTGCCTATCGTGGTTACACTATCCGAGATTGTTATGCTTTTGAGCGAGGCGCAATATTCGAACGCATAGTTTCCTATACTTTCGCAAACGCTTCCTTCCTCAAATTCTACGCTTGTTATCTTTGGTGAATTGCTGCCACCTGCATAGAACAAATAAGTAGGTATTTTGGTTACGTTTTTACCTATCGTTACCTTTATGCCAGTTCCATTCTTTCCTCCATTTTGGAACAACCATCCTAATGAATCATCCATAACGGTTGCATTGAAGTTGATTTCGGTAAGCGAGGTGCAATTATAGAATGCATCCCTTCCTATTGAGGTTACACTATTTCCAATAGTTATGCTTTCAAGCAAAGTGCAACCCGAGAACGCAGAGCGTTCTATCGAGGTTACACCATCGGGAATTACAAGGCTTGTACCTTTACCTTGGGGACAAAATATTAGAATTGCGACATCCTTACTATATAATACACCGTCAATTGATTTGTACACCGTATTGTTTTCATGAACCTCTATGCTTTCAAGCGAAGTGCAATTATAGAATGCATAGCTATTTATCGATGACACACTTTCTCCAATTTTTACGCTTTTAAGCAAGGTGCAATAACCGAACGCATATTTACCTATACTTTCACAAACGCTTCCTTCATCAAATTCTATACTTGTTATCTTTGGTGAATATGACGAAGAATTATACGGATTGAATAAATAAGCAGGTATTTTCGTTACGTTTTTGCTTATCGTTACCTTTATGCCATTTCCGCTAGTTCCTGCATTAGAGAACACATTGTTGCGTTCGCTAAAATCGTTCATCGCTGTTGCATTGAATTTGATTTCGGTTAAAGCGGTGCAACTATAGAACGCATTATTTCCTATAGAGATTACGCTATCGGGGATTGTTATGCTTTCAAGCGAGGTGCAATTCATGAATGCAATTCCTCCTATACTTGTCACACCATTTTCAATAACAACATTTGTTATTTTGCTATGTGAATAATACCACGGAACATATGAGTTAGTACTCCAACTCTTCATCGCACCCGTACCCGAAATTACGAGCGTGTACATACCCTCATTGTCTGGGTCGTTATAGAGGTTTGCAACAACGTTATCGCTTGTTGTTGCCGAGATGTCCCACGTTTCAACCGGCTCGCCGAGGTCGGCAACGTTGGTTTCCTCTGCACTGACGGTTAATGCAAAAATTGTAAAGCAGAACGTTACAATCAAAAATGCAATTACTGAAAGCAGTGCTTTTTTTGTTAATGTCGTTTTCATTTTTTTGTTTCTCTCCTTTTATAAAAAATACAAAATAAAAATGCGCCTACCGAAGTAAGCGCATAAAAACGCAAACTCCAATAGTCGCCAAACTAATCATTACAAAAAAGGTATAACCTGCATAAGTAAGTGGAGCTTGCATTTTTTCAAATTTCCATTTACCTATGCAGAAAAAAGATATAGCTTTCCCATGGAAAATTATACCTGTTTTGTAATATTAAATTAGTTTGGCATTTTCATTATACTACCAAAAGCACTTTTTGTCAATATTTTCTAATAATATAAAAGACTGCCAAGCGGCAGCCTCATATTTTGCAAAAAAATGATATGGTCCAACGTAGATTCCTCGACAGGCTCGGAATGGCGAAAATGAGCCATCCCCTGCAAGGAGAATATACACCGCCCTACGAGATTTGCAGATTGTAAACCGCTTTATGGTAGCTATCCATTTTTAGCTTCAAAGCTCGCAAACCGACGAAAAAATGGCAAGAGCAAGCTTAGCGCGGTACTCCTCGTTTTTTAGGCATTCAAGCTCGCTTTCGTTTGAAAGAAAGCCGCACTCAACCAAAACAGCAGGACATTCTATTTTATTCAAAATGTAAATCGATGAGTCCGCCGCCTTTATTTGTCGGTTGTTTGTAGGCTGCAAAAAGCATTTTATCTTAGCGGCAAGATTGCTTGCCAAAAGCTGACTTTCCTTTGTATTTTTGGAGTAGTATATTTGCGCACCGCTATATTTTGCGCTTGAAAATTTGTTCATATGTATTCCAAGATAAACGGGATTTTTCTCACCCTCGGCAATTTTTAACCTGTTTTTTAGGTCGTAAATCTTTTTTTGCCCTGTGTAATCTTCAAGGTCGCCGTAGTAATCATAGAGCAGAGTGTCCGTGGTTCTCGTCATTTTCACGTCAATACCGTTTAATACTGAGATAGCGCACACAAGGCTGGCAATTTCAAGGTTCAAGTCCTTTTCAAGCGTTCCGTCGGGTGCAATTGCACCTGCATCCTCACCACCGTGACCCGCGTCTATAACAAGCGTTATTTTGTCGTTTTGTGTCGAGGTAGGCAAGGGCAGAGAAGCGGTGCGCCCATCTGTAAGCCTTGTAAAAGCAATACCAAGTAACAAAACGATGGCAAGCGATAAAACCGAAATTATAAAAAATCTGACCGTATATAAAATAGCATCCTTTTTGTTCATAAAAAATCACCTCATATATAATATATGAGGCAATTATTTTTTTATTCGTGTCGAATTTTGCAAAAAAAACGCGAGGGAGTGTCTGAATTTGACGAAAAATCTATCATTTGATACTAAAAAGTCGCTTTGCGTTTTCCATTGTGAGTGCGGCGATTTCCTCAGGCTCCACCCCACGCAGGCGCGCAATTTTCTCAAGCCTCCTTTGTGCAAAGGGAGGGGGACCGCATTAGCGGTGGAGGGATTGGAATTAATTAATCTTGAAAAGTCGCTTTGCGTTTTCCATTGTGAGTGCGGCAATTTCCTCGGGCTCCACTCCACGCAGGCGTGCAATTTCCTCGCAGGTTAACCGCACGTAAGACGGCATATTTATCGTGCCTCTGTGCGGAGTTGGTGCAAGATACGGCGAGTCGGTTTCTATAAGCAGCCTGTCCTTTGGCACAACCACGCAAGCTTCCTTCGGTACACGCGCGTTTTTGAACGTAACCGTGCCCGAAAATGAAATATACCAGCCGAGCTTAATTAGCTCGCACGCCATTTCGGGGCTGCCGCTAAAGCTGTGGAAAACGCCCTTAACCTCAGGAAATTTCTTTATCACATCAAGACAGTCACCGTGCGCCTCACGGTCGTGAATTATAACGGGCATATTTAGCTTTTTTGCAAGCTCCATTTGCTTTTCAAAATACAAAAGCTGTACGTCCATTGGCACGTCCTGCCAATGGTAGTCAAGTCCAATTTCGCCAATGGCAACAGCCTTTTCATCACTAAGTAGCTTTTCAAGCTCGCAAATTATACCGTCAACCTCATCCGCCGTGCGTGCTTCGCACGGATGGATTCCGCAGGATGCGTAAATCCCCTCGTACTTGTGGGCAAGCTCAATTGACGCGCGTGAGTTTTCAATACACGTGCCGATGTTTATTATGTTCACCACACCGCTCTCGAAGCAGTCCTTGATTAGCTTGTCAGTGCCGCCCTCATATTCGTCATTGTATCGCGCATCGTCGCAGTGCGCGTGTGAATCAAATAGCTTCATAAAACCTCAATTTTCGCACACAGGGTGCGTTGTTTTTGTAAAAATATATCTAAAATTGCTTGAATTTCTTAAATAAAGGGGCGAAAAATCACCCCTTTAATTTTATCTTACACGTTGTCCGTTTGGAGTATCCTTGTCAAGGAATATTACGCGCACGTCCTCCTCGCCTGATGCAAGAATCATACCGTTTGACTCAATTCCGCAAAGCTTTGCAGGAGAAAGGTTTGCAACAACAATTACCTTTTTGCCGATAAGCTCCTCAGGCTTGTAGAATTTAGCAATTCCAGACACAACCTGGCGCTTTTCGTAGCCAAGATCAAGCTGAAGCTTGAGTAGCTTCTTCGCCTTCGGAACAGCCTCGCATTCAAGCACCTCGGCTGTGCGAAGCTCAACCTCCATAAACTTGTCAATTCCGATAATAGCGCAGCCCTCAGGCTTTTCCATTTTCTTTTCTGCTTCTGCGAGCTTTGCTCTTTCTTCTTCAATCTCGGCAAGCATTTTTGCTTCGTCAATTCTTTGGAAAAGAACCTTTTGCTCGCCAACCTCGCGGCCGCTTATTAGTGCACCGAAGCTTTCAAGTGATTCGTACGTGGTAAGCTCTGTGTTAAGCTCTCTGAAAATTTCTTCAGCCGTTGCGGGAATGAATGGGTAAAGAAGCACCGCACCGAATCTGAGTGTTTCAAGAAGGTTATAAAGCACCGTGCCAAGACGAGATTTTTGGCTCTCATCCTTAGCAAGAATCCAAGGCGTTGTTTCGTCAATATACTTGTTTGCACGGCTAAGCATATCAAAAACAACCTCTGCTGCCTCTGCAAGCTTAAATTCATCCATCAAAGCGGTAAATTTAGACACAGAGTCGCTTGTTTTTGCTTTCAAGTCATTGTCAAACTCGTTATCGAATACAGTATTTTCGGGGATAATGCCGCCAAAATACTTCTTAGTCATAGCAATAGTACGGCTAAGGAGGTTGCCGAGGTTGTTTGCAAGGTCGGTGTTGTATCTGTTGATAATGTTTTCGTAAGTTATCGAGCCGTCGTTTGCGTATGGCATTTCGCTAATAGCGTAGTATCTTACGCCGTCAACGCCAAAACGCTCTGCAAGCTTGTCGGCATAGACAACGTTGCCCTTTGATTTTGACATTTTATCAAAGCCGAAGTTGAACCAAGGGTGACCGAATACCTTCTTCGGAAGCTCAACGCCGAGTGCCATAAGCATAATAGGCCAATAAATTGTGTGGAATCTAACGATGTCCTTACCGATAATATGAACGTCAGCAGGCCAATATTTCTTAAATAGCTCTGGCTGCTCCTCATTATCGGGGTCGTATCCAAGACCCGTGATGTAGTTTGAAAGCGCATCAATCCAAACGTAGATAACGTGCTTGGGGTCAAACGTAACGCTAACGCCCCAGTTGAATGAAGTACGTGAAACGCAAAGGTCTTGAAGTCCCGGCTTTAAGAAGTTGTTTATCATTTCCTTCTTTCTTGATTCGGGTTGAATAAAGTCGGGGTTTTCTTCGATATGCTTCATTAAGCGGTCGGCGTACTTGCTCATCTTAAAGAAGTAAGCCTCTTCCTTCGTCTTAGTTACCTCACGTCCGCAGTCTGGGCATTTGCCGTCAACGAGCTGTGTTTCGGTGAAGAATGACTCACAAGGAGTACAGTAAAGACCCTCGTAGTAGCCCTTGTAAATATCACCCTGGTCGTAGAGCTTTTTGAAAATATGCTCAACGGCTGTCTTATGATATGAGTCCGTTGTTCTGATAAAGTAGTCCTCGGAAACGTTCATTTGCTTCCAAAGAGCCTTGATTTGTCCTGCCACGTTGTCAACGTACGCCTGTGGGGTGATGCCCGCCTTCTCAGCAAGATTTTGAACCTTTTGTCCGTGCTCGTCCGTGCCTGTCATAAAACGCACGTCGTAGCCTCTTTGTCTTTTATAGCGCGCTATGGCATCGGTTGCTATCGCTTCGTATGTGTTTCCAAAGTGTGGCTTGCCCGAGGCATAGGCAATAGCCGTTGTTATATAATATTTTTCCTTATTCATCGTATTTTCTCCTTTATTTTCGCGCGTAGCTTAGTCAACCAAAACGCCGCCAACGTAAACCTTGTCAATTTTAATATCTTCGATATTATCAAGAACAATAAAGTCTGCGCGGTAGCATTTTTCGAGTCTGCCGACTCCGTTAGCCTTAACCATGCTTGCCGGGTTAACCGTTACGTATTTTATTGCTTCATTCAAAGAAATGGAGCAGAATTTCATAATGTTTTTAAGCGCGGCGAGCATTGTAATCGTGCTGCCTGCAATAGTTCCGTCAGGAAGCCTTGCCAAGCCGTCCTTTACGTAAAACGGAGAACCTGCAACGTTGTATTCTCCGTCGGGTTGGTCAGTGGCTGCCAAGGAATCCGTTATCAAAACGAGCTTATCCTTAGGCTTTGATTTATAAGCAAGCTTAACCATAGCGGGATGTGCGTGCTGTCCGTCGGGAATTATTTCCGAGTAGGATTCATCTGAGGTGAGAGAACATATAGCCGCACCCGGCATTCGGTGATGCACCTTTGTCATCGCGTTAAACGTGTGTGTAAACGAGCGTGCGCCAAGCTTGACAGCCTCTTGCGCTTCCTCAAAGGTTGCATTTGTGTGTGCAATTCCAACCGTTGCGCCAAGCTCGCAAGCTCTTTTTATGAATTCGTGCGCGCCCTCAATTTCGGGAGCAAGCGAAAAATGCATAGGAGGTGGCATCATAGTTGATGCAAGGAGCTCAGCATCCTGGGCTGTCGGCTTAGCAAGAAGCTCGGTTGCGTGTGCGCCCTTCATATCGGGGTTTAAGTATCTGCCCTCTAAATGCACACCGAGAATGTTTGCTATTCCCTTTTTGTCGTTTAAGCGGATTTGATTTATTGCGCAAATTGAATTAACGTAGTGCGCAACCGTATCCGAGGCAAGCGTTGCCATAACGGAGGTCGTGCCAAGCCTTGCGTATCTACGGCACATTTCGGGAATATCTTGCTCGCTAACCGTATTAAAGTCGTGCCCTGCAATTCCGTGCGTATGCACGTCAATTAGCCCGGGGATTAAATATTTGCCGTCAAGATAAACGCGCTCACACCCATTTGGAATATCGTTTCCAATATAGGTTATGTAGCCGCCATCCGCAACTAAGCAAGCGTCATAAAATTCTTCGGTATCGGTGTCAAAAATCTTAGCACCGACAAAAGCGGTCTTTGCCATCTAAATTACCTCCGCGTAAACTATCTTCAAATATATATTTTAACAGATATTTCTAAAATTATCAATATATAATATAAAAATTGTACCCAAAATTTTACAGTCAAATTTCGTCAAAAAGAGCAGGCATTTTCACCTGCTCAAATTTCTTAATCGTTACTTACAATCTTATAAATTTCGCTTTTCGGCACTCCGCGGTCCTTTGCCACCGCCTTTATTGCGTCCATTTTCTTCATTTCCCGGGAAATATAGTGCTCTACGTGTTCTTCAACGGTCATATCGCGCCAAAACGCATTTTCCTCTACGCTTGATTTTTCCGCGCCCGAAACAACCAAAACGTATTCGCCTCTCGGTGCGTTTACGGTGTAATATTCGATAGCGCCCGAGAGCGTGGTTCTGATAATTTCCTCGTTTAATTTCGTCAGCTCGCGGCAAAGAGAGATTTTGCGCTCACCAAATGCGCTATATAAATCCTCAAGCGTTTTTTGAAGCTTGTGCGGCGCTTCGTAAAAAATTGTCGTACGAGTGTCGTTCTTTATCTCGTTTAACCGTTCGCTTCTTTCGTTTTTGTTAGTGCTTAAAAAGCCCTCAAAGCAAAATCTGCCTGTGGGAAGCGCAGAAAGAGCGAGCGCGTTAACAACTGCAGAGCAACCGGGCACACTCGTTACGGTAACTCCGTTTTCAGCACAAAGGGCAACCAAGTCCTCACCCGGGTCGGAAATTGCGGGAGTGCCCGCGTCGGTAACGAGCGCACAGCTCTCACCCGACAAAAGGCGCGCAAGAATGACCTCACCGCGCTCGCGCTTGTTATGCTCAAAATAGCTCACCATCGGCTTTGAAATTCCAAAATAGGAAAGGAGCTTTCCTGTGTTTCTTGTGTCCTCTGCGGCAACGAAATCAACCTCGCTGAGCGTTTTTAAGGCGCGCTCGGAAATATCCGATAAATTGCCGATTGGCGTTGCGACAAGATAAAGCACACCGCCGATTATTTTATTTTTGTCCTCGTTTTGTGCATTTCGTGGCTCTTTATTTCTCATTTTCCTCTCCAAATGTGCAGGCTTCGTAAATTTTTGAATATTCCTTTGTGTACTCATTCGTATCGTTTTTGTAAACGTATACGGGCGCGTCAACAACCATTCCGCTTTTTCCGCCCTTTTTCGCCGAAATCAGTAAAAGAGACGGGGGAGTGTCTGTATTTTTATGTATGAAGGTTAGCTTTTTTGGTTCTAAATTGTTGCTTTTCAGTGCGTAAATCAAATCAGACAAGCGGTCGGGGCGGTAAACGACGTAAAAATCTCCACCATGCTTGAGAAGCCTTTTCGCACAGGCGCAAAAATCGTTTATTTCTCCGAAAATTTCGTGGCGCGAAATGTTTTTTTGCTCGTTTACGTTTTGCTTTCCGCCGTCCGCCTTCATATAAGGCGGATTTGAGAAAACAAAGTCAACCTCAAAGCCTATATCACTTGACTTAATACTCCTTAAATCATTTCTTATCACCGTGAAGCTCTTTTCAAGTCCGTTCAATTCCGCGTTACGCCGTGCAACCTCGGCAATCTCCTCTTGCACCTCAATTCCGTACACGTGTCGGCATTTTTTCTTGCTGAGTGCAAGCAATGAGATAACTCCCGAGCCACATCCGAGCTCAACGCCCACCTTGCCTACGCGTGTTTTAAGATACGCGCTCAAAAGATATGCATCCGTGCCGAAGGTGAGGGAGTCCTTTTTTTCAATAAGACGAAGGTTTTCGTTTATTTCATTTATTCTTTCGTTTTCTTTTATCATTCTATATATCCGTATTTCTCATTATAAAGGAGAACCGTAAGCTTTTTGGCTTGATGATTCCTTTGAAAAAGGACCCTTGCGTTTTTTGCAAAGGTCCTTGGCTAACAGTACTATAATGGCATTAAGCCGTATGTACAAAATTATTCCTCAACAGGAGCACTAACAGGGCAAGAGCCTGCACAAGCACCGCAAGAAATGCACTCGTCAGCGTTAATAACATAGATGCCGTCACCCTCTGTGATGCAGCTGCAAGGACAAGCGTCAGCGCAAGCGCCACAAGCGATGCAATCTTCTGTAATCTTATAAGCCATGATAAATACCTCCATAAAAAATTTTCATTATTATTGTATCACAAAAAAATAATTTGTCAACTATATTTTTCGTTTTACCAAAATAAAGCACGAATAAATGCGAAAAAAGTCGAACCGAAAACAGTATGCTTATGTAAAAGCGTATGAAAAGCCGCGCGCATTTATTCCAAAATCATTATTCCTCAACTTGATTTTCGTCCGCTTCCTCATCCTTTTTCACCTTGCCCTTGGGCATAGAAAGCACCTTTACGTTATCACGGTGGTGAGTGCGAATATTTTCATCGATTTTAACCTTTAAGTTACCCGTGAGCGGAGCTGCCTCCACAACCTCGCCAACACCGTCGCTTGTTTTAACGGTTGCGCCAACAGGAGGTGTGATTTTAATTTCCGCTTGATACGTTTCATGCTCAAAGCGCAAGCAACACATAAGTCTGCCGCACGCACCCGAAATCTTTGACGAGTTTAGGGAGAGATTTTGCTCCTTAGCCATCTTAATTGAAACCTGGCAAAAATCGGGCAAAAAGGTTGCACAGCAGAAGGGTCTGCCACAAACGCCAAGACCGCCCATAAACTTTGTTTCGTCACGGATGCCTATTTGGCGAAGCTCAATTCTTGTCTTAAAGGTTGAAGCAAGGTCCTTTACAAGCTCACGAAAGTCAATTCTGCCGTCAGCCGTAAAATAGAATGTCAGCTTTGACATATCAAAGGTATATTCCGCCTCAACAAGCTTCATTTCAAGCTCGTGCGCGTTTACCTTAGCCTGACAGATTTTCAAAACCTCCTCCTGCTTCGTTTTAAGAAGCTCGTAGGTTTTCATATCGTTCGGCGTCGCAATTCTGACAACGGGGCGAAGCGGCGGCACAAGCTCGCTTTCGGGCACCTCCTTGTTTTCGCAGGCAACCTTGCCAAACTCAAGTCCGCGTGACGTTTCCACAACCGCGTAGTCAGTTAATTTTGCCTTAACACCGTTCGGTGCAAAGTAATATGTCTTTCCGCTTTCCTTAAAGCGAACGCCGATAACCTCGACCGTTTTTACATTTTCATTCTTAATTTCTTCTGCCATATATTTTTACTCTTTCTATATAATCAAATTAGTTGCACGACGTAAGGATTTTCGTCAAAACCGAAGGCACGGATGCGTTAACCGAGAAGGCGTCAATTCCATTCATTATTGCATCGGTTAAATCGAGCAGCTTCTTTAACGAATGGCGCGCGCCAAAATCGCGCGTTTCCTCGTAAGATGTGAAAAAGGAGAGCTGTGCGCCCTTATACTTTTTTGTTACCGCTAAATCGCGAAGCGCGAGCAGACAAAGCCCCAAAAGCTCCTTAACCTTATCCCTTTGCCAAGTAAACATAGAGTGAATCAGCTTTGCCGAGGTGGTGTCAAGATAAAGCGCACCGCGTATAAATTCGAGCGCGTCGGAACGAAGCTTGATTATTAAGTCGCCCTTAGACTTGTCAAGCAGCTCTAAAAGATATCCGAGCGAGCCACCCGAGAGCTGTATGAGCTTATCAAGCGTGTCACTATCTATTTCAGCGTTTTCGCGCATGACGTATTCTCTTAGCTCATCTGTATTAAGAGGCGTAGTCCTTAGAATTTGAGCGCGAGAGCGAATTGTTTCAAGTAGCATAGTTGCATCCTCTGTGAGCAGGAAAAACACAACGTTTTTCGGTGGCTCCTCAAGTGACAAAAGAAGTGCGTTTTGAGCCTGAGGGGTCATTTTTTGCGTGTCGTTCAAAATGAAAATTTGATAATCGCACTCGGTTGCGCTTTGGTGAATTGCTTCCTTGATTTTTCGTACGTCCTCAACCTTGAAGGCGTTATAAAATCTTACGTCAACACAGCTGTCGTTTAAGATTTTTCTGCAAGTGTCACACACGCCGCACGGCAAGCTTGTCTTGCTTATGCACATAATAGCGGCAGAGGCTAAGCGAGCAACGGTCTTTTTGCCCGAGCCCCGTTTGCCCTCGATAATATATGCGTGCGAAAACGTCTTGCTTCTGATAGCGTTACCGAGAGTAAGCTTAATATCTTCATTTCCAATAAGTGCGGAAAAAATCTCCATAACGCCTCCTAAATAATAGCCTTATAAATTATTATAACAAATAACCGAGCGTATGTCAAATAAAAAACTCAATATATAGTAAATTCTTTATTAGATTTATCTAAATTGAACAAAAAAACGTTTGGAAGGACAAAAAAATACAAAAAAGTGACGAAATTTCAAAAAACACTTGTATAATAGAAAAAAATAGGTTAAAATATGTAGATGGTAGGGAAAATATTCCATACACAATATGAAAATTTCGGAGGAAATTCACATGTCAGTAAAAGTTGCAATTAACGGATTTGGTCGTATCGGTCGTCTCGCTTTCAGACAGATGTTCGGTGCAGAGGGTTATGAAATCGTTGCTATCAACGACTTAACAAGCCCAAAGATGCTCGCTCACCTTCTTAAGTATGACACAGCTCAAGGTAAGTATGCTTACGCAGATACTGTTTCAAACACAGAGGACAGCATCACAGTAAACGGCAAAACAATTAAAATCTACGCAGAAAAGGACGCAGCAAACTGCCCTTGGGGTGAGCTTGGTGTTGACGTAGTTCTCGAGTGCACAGGCTTCTACTGCTCAAAGGAAAAGTCAATGGCTCACATTAACGCAGGTGCAAAGAAGGTTGTTATCTCAGCTCCAGCTGGCAACGACCTTAAGACAATCGTTTACGGCGTTAACGAAAATACACTTGATAAGGATGACGTTATCATTTCAGCAGCATCCTGCACAACAAACTGCTTAGCACCAATGGCTAAGGCTCTTAACGATGCATACCCAATCCAAAGCGGTATCATGACAACTGTTCACGCTTACACAGGTGACCAAATGATCCTCGACGGTCCTCACAGAAAGGGCGACCTTAGAAGAGCAAGAGCAGGCGCACAAAACATCGTTCCTAACTCAACAGGCGCAGCTAAGGCTATCGGTCTTGTTATTCCTGAGCTCAACGGCAAGCTTATCGGTTCTGCACAAAGAGTTCCAACCTGCACAGGTTCAACAACACTTCTCGTTGCAGTTGTTAAGGGCACAGACGTAACAAAGGATTCAATCAACGCAGCTATGAAGGCAGCAGCTTCAGCTTCATACGGCTACAACACAGATGAGATCGTTTCAAGCGACGTTATCGGTATGAGCTACGGCTCACTCTTCGACGCTACACAAACAATGGTAGCTAAGATTGATGACGACACATACCAAGTACAAGTTGTTTCATGGTATGACAACGAAAACTCATACACAAGCCAAATGGTTCGTACAATTAAGTACTTCGCTGAAATCTAATTTAGCCTAACTATTTTGCAAACAAAAGGACTGCCACGGCAGTCCTTTTTCTATAAAAATACTTCGGAACAGAGTGAAAGCAGCTTATCCGAAGTATTTTTCTTTATTCATATTTGTAAACAACAAGCTGCTTAAATTCCATCAGCTCGTTTTCGGTGTCGGTAATCAGTCCCGGATATATAATTAAAGAGTATTGCGAATTTTTAATATCGGGAGTTATAAACGTCCATTCGTAACCGTTTTCCGTGCGCGATTTTAGATCGAAAACGTAGCTTGAAATTATCTTTTTGGTCGTTGCGTTATAAAGGGCAACGCTGGCGGTGTGCGCGTTAGCGGATTTGGAGATTATATCACCGAATGAAACCGTATATTTTGCATTAGTATCAAGGTTATCTAAAATTTCCTCGTAAATCTCGTCTTTTCCCAGTGAATCGCTGATTTTGAAGCTTTCAAACAATAAATCAAATCGATTTTAGATTTAAGATGATAATTATCTTCTTTTCCAGGTTCTTGGATTAAAGAGGATAAGCATTGGCAAAATTTCAAGTCTGCCAAGAATCATAGTTAAGGTTAATAAAATTTTTGAAAATCCGCTATAGCCGCTAAAGCTTGAATACGGTCCTATTGCTTCAAAGCCGGGGCCTATATTTGAAAGGCAGGATGCAACGGCTGTGAAGTTGGAGAAAAATCCGTGTTGTACTTGATACGAGCTGGCTTGGTTTGCGAAAAACGACGATGCGTCTGACGAAACCGTAACAACCGTACCGTTGACGGGGTCAAGGCAGAGAATAAAGAGAACGCCGATAAAGATAAACACGTAAAGCGTTAAAAATGCAAACACGTCGTTAATGGTTTTTTCCTCAAGGCTCTTTCCCTCGAATTTAGCCTTTGGCACGAATCGGGGATTTATCATCTTTCTTATTTTTATATAAATACCCTTTATCGAGATAACAATTCTCGACGTTTTGATGCCGCCCGCGGTTGAACCCGCCATAGCGCCCATAAACATACAAACGACAAGCACCATTTTTGCAGCCATAGGCCAAACGTTAAAGTCAGTTGTTGAAAATCCCGCGGTTGAAATAATTGATGCAACCTGGAAAAGTGAATGCCTGAATGCTTCCTCGGTTGTGTAGTCGATTTGCGAGGAAAAATTAACAACGGGATTGTTAATAAGAATGGTGACAAAGATGAAGGCAACCGCTATAATAACCGTCAAGGAGTAAGCGCGCAGCTCCTCACTTCTTAATACGTCCTTGATTTTTCTTATTAAAATAAGATAATATAGGGTAAAGTTTATTCCAAAGAGTATAAGCGCGATGGAAACCGTGTACTGTGCAAACGGAGTAAAGTATTGCATACTGTTCGGTATAAATCCGAAGCCGCCCGTGCCCGCACATCCAAACGCAGTGAGCAGCGCGTGGAAAATTTTGTCGCCACTATAATCAATTTCCGATACGGCAAAGACTGCCTCGTTATCAATAAGTGGGAAAATCATAAGAATGATAGCTAAAAGGGCGGTCATTCCAAGATAAATAAGATAAAGAATTCTCGCAGTGGCTCTCATTTTGGAAACTATTTTACCAACCTGAGGACCGGGTGACTCTGCGCGGAGCAGGTGCATGGCAGAGCCGTCCTTGCTTTCGGGGATAAAAATAAGCACGAAAACAAGTATTCCCATACCGCCAATCCAGTGCGAAAAGCTACGCCAGAAAAGCGAAGAATGTGAAATTATCGTAATATCGTCGATAATGCTCGCACCTGTCGTAGTAAAGCCCGAGGTAATCTCAAAGCAAGCATCGATATAGTTCGGTATATCGCCGTTAATAACGAACGGCACAGCACCGAAAAGCGCCATTACAATCCAAACGAGGGCAACAAGTGCAAAGCCCTCCTTTTGGTAGAGTGATTTTCTTGTCGGCTTCGGAATTTGCAAAAGAATTCCCAAAGTCACCAAAATGAAAATAGGAACGGCAAAGGCAAGAACGTAACGGACTCCGCCGTAAACCGCAGAGTCGCCAACGCCTGCAACGACGGTGCTTTTTCTGAATTCACCGTAAATTAGGCTGATAATCAAGGGGGCAAGCATTAAAACGCCCTCAAGAATCATAATCTTGCCAAGAATTTTGCCAAGAAGCTTATAATTCATAGTTAATTTCCTTATTCAAAAATATCGGTTAAATCGTCAAAATTTTTGTGAGTGGTAACAACGATAACGCTATCGCCAGTCAAAATGGTTGTGTTACCGTCGGGTATAATTACCTCACCGTCACGGCTGATGCAGGCAATAAGGCAATTTCCCTTGGTTTTAAGCTCCTTAAGCGGCTTTCCAAAGAAGCTTTCCTTTCCCTTGGCGTTAAATTCAAGCGCCTCAACCTGTCCGTTAACTAAGCGGTAAACGGTAACAATGTTGCTTCCGCGCTTATTTGCCATGGCGCGTACGTAGCTGACAATTCTGTCTGCAACGACGTTCTTTGGAGAAACGTTATTCTCAATTCCAAGCTCGCCAAGCATATCGTAAAGCTCGTCACTCTTAATTTGCGTGATAGTTTTCTTTACGCCCATTTTGTTGGCAAACATCGAAACTATCATATTTTCCTCGTCAATGTCAGTAAGCGCAACAAAGGCGTCCATCGCCTCAATTCCTTCCTCAATAAGAAGGTCGTGCTGTGTGCCGTTGCCCCAAAGCACGGTTGCGCGTGGCAGCTCGTCTGCAAGTGCCTCTGCGGTTTTTTTGTTGTTTGCAACGAGCTTGATGTTATATTTGCCCTCGCTAAGCTCGCTTGCAAGGTAGTATGGAATTCGTCCGTCGCCGATAATCATAATGTTCTTAAACGGAGATTTTTCAAGGTTAACCTCGGATAAGAAGTCCTTAAGGGAGGATGCGTTAGCGGTAAAGTAAACCTTGTCGCCCTCCTCAAATCTAAAGCTACCCGAAGGGATTATTATCTCGTCCTTACGCAAAACCGCACAAACAAGCACTCTCGTTTTTAGCTTTCTACCGAGGGAGAAGAGCGTTTCACCAAGAAGCTTACATCCGCGCTCTGCGGTGATTTCGACCAAAATAGCCTTTCCCTTAACGAAATGCTCCATATGAGAAACGGACGGCAGGTTGATAAGATTGAAAATTTCCTTTGCCGTTTCCTTTTCGGGGTTGACAATCATAGAAATTCCAAGCTCGTCCTTCATATCGCGAATTTGCTTTGTATAGTCGGGATTTCTTACACGCGCAATAGTGTTTTTAACACCGCCACGCTTTGCAACGAGACAAGCAAAAACGTTAAGCTCGTCACTGTTGGTAAGAAAGATTGCAAGGTCAGCATCCTTAACGTCTGCCTCGTTCAAAATATCGATACACGCGCCGTTTCCGACAACACCGAAAATATCGTATCTTTCGATTAAGCTTTCAACCTTGTCCTTGTCCTCGTCAATAATAGTAACCGTGTGGTCCTTTGAGAGGGTGTGCAGAATGGTTTTGCCGATAGTGCCCATTCCAACGATAATAATTTTCATTTTATCTCTCCTAATTTACGATTATAAATTGGTCTTATAAGCTATAATATACGCCTAAAACAATAATAATACAGGGTAATTATATCACTATTTTTGTAAAAATGGAAGAAAAATTTTCAAAAAAATGAAAAAATTAGATATAATGCCCATAAATTCAGTAGTAATTATCACGCGCACGAAAAATGTCATATTATGTAATGAGCATATGCGCTATGCAAAAATACAACGAAAAAACGGCGCAAAATGCTCGAAAAAGGAGAATGATATGAGATTTAATAACAGCCCAAGTAGCCAAGATAAGTACGGCTACGAGGAGTTTTCCAGATTTTTAAGACGCGACAGTCACACCCACCAAGGCATCTGTGACGACAAGCCATCCGAGCGCGTTGAAAGGTCACTTGCTATGGTTTATCCCGAAAAGCAAAGGTTTGTAAAAATATTTGACCCTGAGGCTGCGCTTCAGTGTGGCACTATGTTTGAGGAGCTTTTTATGCCGTTTAATCGCGGAAGCTGCCGAGGCAATAATAAAGGGGAGGGCTGCTGATATGCTTTGTAACCGTGAAAGCACAAGGGAGCGCCTCATGCGCACAATAAGTGCATATTCGTTTATGGCGTACGAGGCTCTGCTTTATCTTGACGCATATCCAAGCTCGCGTGAAGCGCTTGAATGCTACAATAAGTACAAGCGCCTTGAAAATCAGGCAAGAAAAGAATATGAAGCAAGATACGGCTGGATAACCGCACCAAGCGAGGCTGCAAGCTGGGAATGGACAAACGGACCTTGGCCATGGCAAATTGATAAGGAGGGAAAATAAATGTTTAGCTACGAAAAAAGATTACAGTATCCCGTAAAAATAAAAACGCCAAACCCAAAGTACGCAAGCATTATCGTCAGTCAGCTTGGCGGTCCTGACGGCGAAATCGGAGCATCCCTTCGTTATCTTACTCAAAGAATAGCAATGCCATATGACAAGGTAGTTGGAATTTTAACCGACGTCGGTGTAGAGGAGCTTGCTCACTTCGAAATGATATCTGCCATTCTTTATCAGCTTACGAGAAATTTAAGCTACGAGGAAATAAAGAAAAGCGGCTTCGACACCTATTTCGTTGACCACACAACGGGCATTTATCCCGTTGCCGCAAGCGGATTTCCGTACTCCGCCTCACAGTTCCAATCAAAAGGCGACGTCTTGGCAGACTTGAACGAGGACTTAGCGGCAGAGCAAAAGGCGAGAGTAACCTACGACAATATTTTAAGACTTGTTGACGACCCCGACGTTTGCGATGCTATCAAATTCCTTCGCGCCCGTGAGATAGTTCACTATCAACGCTTCGCGGATGCACTCGGAATAGCACAGGAGAAAATGAACTCAAAGAATTTCTACGGCTACAACCCTGCATTCGATAAATAATTTGCATTTGCCATAAAATCTAAAAAATATGATTTTTTGAAAAACGGACCACCCTGTGTCCGTTTTTCAACGTTTTTCGCGCTAAAATGTGACAAAAACCGAGCGAAAAATTCCCTTTATATGTTTTTATCGATTGACAAAACAAAAAATGCGTGTTAAAATATATAAATCATACGCGCAAAAAATATACGCGACGGAGGTAACCGTTATGAAAAAGGCGATTATTATACCTAATAACCTCAAGGAGGAAAGCGTTTCCTTCTCAAAGGAGGTTGAAAAAATACTTAGAAATCACGGATATAACGTTGAAATTTTGATGGAGCACGACGAGCCGAGCGAGGTAGCAGACTTTGCAATAGTCCTCGGCGGAGACGGCACGCTTCTGCGCGCCTGCAAAAAGCTTTACAAGCTTGATATTCCGATGCTCGGCATAAATTTTGGACACCTCGGCTATTTAACCGAGTGCAGCCCGGAATATGCTCTCGGTGCTATTGACAGAATAATAAAGGGTGACTTTTCTCTTGAAAAGAGAATTATGCTAAACGGTGAGGTGGTAAGAAACGGGCAAGCGGTTTATTCCTTCGTTGCATTGAACGAGGCTTCGTTTTACCGCTCAACCTTATTAAAGGCTTTCACCGCAGAGCTTTATATTAACGGTATGCTCACCCAAACCGTGGTTGGTGACGGCTTGCTTGTTGCAACCCCAACAGGCTCAACCTCGTATAACCTTTCAGCAGGCGGCCCTGTTTTAACACCCGACTCGTCAAATATAGTTTTGACACCAATCTCGCCGAAATATTTTCCGCGCTCATCGATAGTTGCCTCGGGCGAGGATAAAATAGAGGTGAAAATTATAATTGATAGCGTTGTCAAGGCAGGCAATCCCGCGCTCCAAATCGACGGCGACAATGCATTTGAGCTGTGTGACGGCGACGTTATAAAAATCGAAAAGAGCAACGAGCTTGCAAAGACGATAAAGCTTACAACCCAAAGCTTCTACCAAATCCTTCGTAAAAAGCTCTCGAAGGCGACCTACGATAATACATAATCAGTAAAAACAGACACTCCTCGGCGCTTTTTTGAGAAAATACAAACGCAAAGGAACTTAAAATGTACAAAATTATCAAGAAAAAATCACTCAACCCCACGGTTGTTTTAATGGAAATAGATGCACCGTTGGTTGCAAAGAAGGCGGAGCCGGGTCAGTTTATTATTTTAAGGACCGATGAGAATGGAGAAAGAATTCCGCTCACCGTTGCTGACTTCGACAGAAAAAAAGGCAGCGTAACTATAATTTTCCAAATTGCAGGCGCAACAACATATAAGCTTGCACAAATGGAAAAGGGTGACAGCCTTGCTGACTTTGTTGGACCTCTTGGTAAGGCAACCCATACGGAAGGACTTAAAAAGGTTGCCGTTGTTGGCGGTGGCGTTGGATGTGCAATTGCTTACCCCGTGGCTAAAAAGCTTCATTCCCTCGGCTGTGAGGTACACGCAATTTGCGGATTTAGAACCAAGGATTTAGTTATCTTAGAGGACGAATTCAAAAATGCGTCAAGTAAATATATTTTAATGAGCGACGACGGCTCGTGCGGTGAAAAGGGACTCGTGACGGATGCACTTCGCGCGCTTATTGAAGCAGACGAGGAGTACGACGAGGTTATAACAATAGGCCCTCTTCCAATGATGAAATTCGTTTGCCTACTCACAAAGGAATACGGAATAAAAACCGTTGCTTCTATGAACCCTGTTATGATTGACGGCACGGGTATGTGTGGCGGATGCCGTTTAAGCGTTGGCGGAAAAACCGTTTTTGCATGCGTTGACGGACCCGAATTTGACGGACACCTTATCGATTTTGACGAGGCTATGTCGCGCTCAAACCTTTACGGCCACTATGAGAGGCACAAATACGAAGAGAGCTGCAATCTTTTCAAAAAAGCTAATGACAAGGGGGTAAAATAATATGCCGAATATGTCACTTGTCAAAAATCCGATGCCAACTCAATCCCCTGAGGAAAGAATTAAAAACTTCAACGAGGTTGCGCTCGGCTATACCGAGGAGCAAGCAATTGACGAGGCAAAGAGATGCTTAAATTGCAAAAACCGTATGTGCATTCAAGGCTGTCCCGTTAAAATCGCAATTCCCGACTTTATTTCAAGGGTTGCAGAGGGTAAGTTTGAGGAAGCATACGAAATTATATTAAAATCATCATCACTGCCTGCCGTTTGTGGCAGAGTTTGCCCACAGGAAAATCAATGCGAGGGCAGATGCGTGCGCGGCATTAAGGGTGAAGCGGTGGCGATAGGCCGTCTTGAACGCTTCGTTGCCGATTACCATAATAAAAATGCAAATAAAACCGCACCGAAAACCCAGAAAAACGGACACAGGGTGGCGGTTATAGGCTCAGGCCCTGCGGGACTTTCCTGCGCGTCCGACCTTGCTAAGCGCGGCTATAACGTTACGATTTTCGAGGCGCTTCACACCCCGGGCGGCGTGCTTGTTTACGGTATTACCCAGTTCCGTTTACCAAAATCCGTTGTTAAAGAGGAAATCGAGGGCTTAAAAGCACTCGGTGTTGAAATTAAAACCAATATCGTCGTTGGCAAAACCCTTTCAATTGAGGAGCTTTTGCACGAATATCACTATGAAGCCGTTTTCATCGGCTCAGGCGCAGGTCTTCCTAAGTTTATGGGAATTAAGGGTGAAAACCTAAAGGGCGTTTACTCCGCAAACGAGTATCTTACAAGAATTAACCTTATGAAGGCTTATAAGGAAGAAAGCGATACGCCTATTATGTCATATAAGCGCGTTGCAGTTGTTGGCGGCGGAAACGTTGCTATGGACGCGGCAAGATGCGCGCGCCGTATGGGCGCAGAGGTCTACGTTGTATATCGCCGCGGTATGGAGGAGCTTCCTGCACGCCACGAGGAGGTCGAGCATGCAATAGAGGAGGGTATCATTTTCAAAACCCTTACGAACCCAACCGAAATATTGCCGTTTATTGATGAGAACAATCCAAGAAGCCCTGAAAATATGAGCGTTAAAGGAATGAAATGCGTTAAAATGGGTCTTGGCGAGCCGGACGATAGCGGCAGACGCCGTCCTATTGTCGTTGAGGGCAGTGAGCATATTTTGGACGTTGACTGTGTTATTATGTCGCTTGGCACGTCACCAAATCCGCTTATTAAATCAACAACCGAGGGACTTGAAACAGAGTATTGGGGCGGTATTATCGTTGACGAAAACGGTCTTACCTCAAAGGAAGCGATTTACGCAGGCGGTGACGCCGTAACGGGTGCTGCAACCGTTATCTTGGCAATGGGCGCGGGCAAAACTGCCGCAAACGCCATTGACGACTATATTCAAAGCAAGAAAAGAGCGTTTGAATAATAAGCCTTGAAAAAATAAGATTTCACCTCGGAGATTTCTGAAAATCAAAAAGTCGCACACAGGGTGCGACTTTTTTTGTGTTTAATTCACTTAAATCTGTTGCTCCTCAAGGTTTGCGGAAAGCTCCTTTTGCTCCTGCGCAAACTCCTGTGCCGCGCGCTTGTCCTTCTTTGTCAGCTTGTATTCCTTAGCGCTTGGCTGATTGATAACAACCTGTGGGAATGCAATATCGATATCGTTCTCCGTCAAAAGAATTCTGTATTCACGGAGTAAATCTCTTTGCACCTGGAATCTGTCGTCCTCGTTGCACTTAGCAACCAATTTAATTGTAACGTTTGAATCCTTATACATACAAACGCCCTTATAGTAAGGTCCTTCCACTATTGCCGGAATTCTTTCCTTGATAGTGTCAAGATTGTTCATAATAATGTTTTCAACGAATTCAATAGGCACGTCGTAAGGGAAGTCACAGTCCGCAACGGCCAGTGATAGCTCACGTGAAAGGTTTACTATATCGCCGATGTTGCCGTTGTTTATAATTTTAATGTTGCCTGCCGCATCAAGCAGCTTCGTTGAACGAATTCCGATTTCAAGCACAGTGCCGCGGAAATCATCAATTGAAATAACCTCACCAACGTTATATTCGTTTTCAAATATAATGAAAATACCTGCAATAATATCTGCAATAAGTGCGTTAGCACCAAGACCGACAACGAGAGTTAGAACACCTACTGAGGCAATAAGCGCGCCGGTGTTTACTCCAACTGCCTTCAAAACGAAGAAAATAATGGCAATTGCACATCCGTATTTTACAAAGCCGTCAAGCAAAGCAAGAATTGTCTTTGCGCGATTGTTGCGCTTCATTATAGCTGCGAAAACAAGTCTTATAATACGGCAAATAGCGTAAATTATAACCACCTTTACAAGGCAAATCACAATATCAACCGCGTGTGTCTTTAATTTTTCCGTTACCTGCTCGACAAGCGTTAAATTCTTAACCTCCTCCTCGACAGTTGGCTCCTTTTCAAGCACAACGCCGAAAAACGTCTCTCCAAACCACTCGGAATATTCCGCCGTTGGATTTGTAAACATAATAACAACGCTCGTTATTGCAAACGCTAAAAGAGCAACGATAATTAAAGAGATTATTGAAAGCTCAATAGCAAGCAAGGCTGTTTTTAATTTCTTTTTTGTTTTCATATTTTATCTCCTAATAAGTGATTATAATTTTTACGTATGGAGTGCCCTTGATTTCTTTTGCATATTTTTGATACAGCTCGTCATTTATCGTTTTTACGTATGCGTAGACTGTAAGCTCGAAATTATCTATGCGCTCATCATCTGCCGTAACGGTTAAAATATTGTTATAGCCGTCAAGAACGAGCTCGTCCTTGCTAAATACGTATTCCCGTCCGTTTAAGGTCAAGTAAATATCACCGTCAATGGCAAGATCGCTACCGAAGCTTAGCTTCAACGTTTTGTCATCTATAAAATCGTATGAAATATAGGACTCAGGATAAATTCCCGTTGTGCCCGATGGGGTGACATTATAAAATTCATAGGCTGAGCCACTTGTATCCGTTGTAAATATCTTGAAATTCAATCCGTACTCGTCGTTTGGCAAGTTCTCTACCTTCAAAAACGCCTCAGTTGACCTAAACGTGTAGCTCTTAACCGAGCTTGAAAGCGTTATTTCATAGTAAGCATTCGGGTCGCTTGAGCTAAAATTGGTTTCAAAATAGAAATTCAGCGTGCCGTCCTCGTTTAACGTATATATTACCTCGCCTGGATTGCAGTAATTAAACGTATATTCAGGCGCGGTAAACGGTGCAAAGCTTACCGTCTTTTCCTCTGAAATCATCTTGCCTTCCTTATCATATAGCGCATATGAATATTTGTGGTCACCCGTAAATGGATAGCTGTGAGATGCGAAGGGGATTTGCTCCTCCTTACCGAGTAAAAGATCCTTGATAAGAACGTAGCCGCCAACCTTACTGTGTAAAAGCTCAAATTCAACGGTGCCGTAAAGCTTTGAATAGTAAACCTCATCGTAAAATTCAAGCTCGTTTACATAATGCTTTTTTAGTGTAACCGTTCGTGGGTTTCCGCCGTATGCTCCCCTCATAGTAAGGGTCGCTTCAAGGTCGAATTCATCCACAGGGTCGATAAATTCAAGAAAAATAGTATCCTTACCGTTAATTACCGAGGGCGAAAAGCTCGGTGAGTGGTCAACACCGTTTATTACCACCGAGAAGTCCTCATAAATTTCAAATTCGTCAAGCCTTGTCGTTATTCCGTATTCGATAGCGTAGTATCCTATATCAATAAGCGTCTTTTCGTCGCTAAAAAGGATTTTCGGCGCTTCAAGCAAGAGTGTCTCGCTTAATTTTTCCGTCGAGTAGATAACCTCGTGCTTGCCTGTGTCGTAAAGCGTTTCGTATGTAACCGTTACCTCCTTGGCATCAAGCGGAGCATCTAAGCTAATGCTTCCGTCGCTTCCCGTATAGGTTGATAAAACATTGCCGCTTTGGTCAAATAAGCTGACCCTGTATCTGTAATTCTCGTCAGCCGCAGGAGAAAACGTAGCGGGCAAGCTTATCGTATTTTTGTCGTCGTGCCACTCAACCGTTACGCTATTTATATCGGGAATTTCAAGTGTAGCTTGAAAGCTTTCCTCGATAATTTCCGTATCGTTCGTTGTGAATTCCTTTTCGTAGTGTACAAAGCTTTCATCACTTGATTTTTCCACCACGGAAAGAGTGTATTTTTCATTTGGATTAAGCCCAACCACAAATTCCTTGTTTGTGCCGTTTATAACCTCGTCATAAGCTATCGTCTTGTTATTACTCGACACTAAAATATCGTAGTCTGTATCCTTTTGAAGTCCCGAAACGTCAATTTCATAGGAAAGGAAGTTTCCGCCTACGTCAAGGTCAATAAGTGAAACCGAGATGGGCAACGGCTCGGGCACACTAGGTGAAAAGAGCGGGGAAAGAGCTACAACCGCACCGACACCCACAGCCGCTACACCGACAACGGTCGAGGCAACCTTCGTTGCAGTTTTAGACACGTTGTCAAGGATTTTTTGCAAGCGAGTGCGAGTCTTTTTCTTTTCGGACTCCGCCTGTGCGCGCTTTTTCTTTTTCTCATCCTCGTCAATTTTGTTTTCGATCGGAGTGTGGTCAAAGCTTTCAAAATCGAAGCTCTTGATTTCGCCCACGCCCGAAAAAAATTCGTTCTTCTTTTCGTATAGCTCCGCCTTAAATTCCTTAAATTCGGGAGCAGACTTATTTTCCCAAAAATCGCTGAAATATTCTTTATTCGACATAAGTGCCCCCTTTCTCGTTTCTTAAGTTCATTATAACAAAAAATGAGCTTTTTCGTCAATAAAAAATGAATGAAAAAATTGCTCAGCATTGCAATTTTTTTAGTAATATAAAATTGATTGTGCAACATAAACAAAAAAGCGTTATCAAAATTGTAACAATTGCCGAGCGCTCGGACGTATTTGGGCTTGCATTGCTTCTTTATGTCTATATTTGTATGTTTGTTTTTCTGCTTTTACTAAAAAATCTCTACATTAAATAATATTATTTATATTTTATATATTGAAATTATAAAAAATTAGTGCTATAATAAAGTGTAAAAATGTATATATAGTGCTTTTTAACACTATATCTTGTGAAAAAAGGAGGATTTCTTATGAAAATTGGCATTCTTGGCTTTGGCTCAATGGGCAAAACACATCTATATGCCGTGAGAAATATTCCTTTCTTCTTTAGCGGCGAGCATAATTATGAACTTACATACGTTTGCACCTCGAAAATTGAAACCGCAAAAGCGGCGAGCGAGCAGTACGGTATTGCAAATTATACCGACAACGAAAATGACGTTATCTATAACGACCAAATAGACGTTATCGATATCTGCACACCGAATATTTACCATTACGAAACATCAAAAAAAGCGATTTTGGCAGGCAAGCACGTTTACTGTGAAAAGCCCCTTGCCGTTACGTATAGCCAAGCAAGGGAGCTTGCAGCTTTGGCTAAGGAAAAGGGCGTTATTTGCGGAATAGTCTTTAATAACCGCTTCCTTTCACCTATTCTAAAGGCAAAAGCACTTATCGACGAGGGTAGAGTAGGAAAGCCTCTTTCGTTTAGTATAAAATATCTCCATTCAAGCGCACTTGATACTGAAAAGCGCGCAGGCTGGAAGCAAAATAAAGATATTTGCGGTGGCGGTGTGCTTTTCGACCTCGGCTCACACGCCGTTGATTTAATTTACTACCTTTTGGGTGAATTTGATACCGTCCTTGGTAAAAGTCAAATCGCCTATCCCGTACGCACAGGCATTGACGGTGAGGCATGGCATACAAACGCGGACGAAGCGTTTTATATGCTTGCAACGCTTAAAAACGGAGCGCACGGCACGGTTGAGGTTTCCAAAATTACAACAGGCGCAAATGATGATTTGAGATTTGAAATTCACGGTGAGCGCGGCTCAGTCGCTTTTGATTTGATGCAGCCAAACTTCCTTGAATTTTACGATGCAACGCCAAGCGAGGGTGCATACGGCACACGCGGCTATACAAAAATCGAATGCGTTAACAGATATCCGTCCCCGGGCGGAATTTTCCCGGGCGTTAAAGCGCCTATCGGTTGGCTCCGCGGTCACGTTGGAAGCTATTTCGAATTTTTAAGCTCACTCAAAGACGGTAAGCAATTTTATCCGTCACTTGATGACGGCGCGTACGTTCAAAGGGTGCTTGAGTGTGCATATAAATCAAATGAATCGCGTGCGTGGGAGATTGTATAATGAAAATTATAGGACTTTCAGGCTCAAGTGGCTCAGGCAAGGGATACGCATCGTCAGTCTTTGAAGAATTGGGCATTCCCGCAATAGATACCGACCGTCTTTACCGCGAAAAAACAGTTAAGCGCGGCACCGCCTGCTTAGAGGAATTAACCTCGGAGTTCGGCGCGGAAATTCTTGACGGCGAGGGAGAGCTTAATAGAGCTTTTCTTGCAAGGATAGTTTTTGAAAATGACAAAACGGGCGAAAAATTAAAAAGGCTTAACGAAATTACTCACAAATACATAAAGCTCGACACAGCTATGCTTATTGAAAAGTACAGGCAAGAGGGCGCACCTGCCGTCATTATTGACGCTCCCGTTTTATACGAGAGTAACTTTGACAAAATGTGCGATTTCTGCGTGTGTATGATCGCCCCTATGGATTCAAAAATAGAGCGTATAATTAAGCGCGACGGAATTTCAAGGGAAAAGGCACTTGCACGCTTATCTACTCAAATGAGCGATAGCGAGCTTATAAAACGTTCAAAATACAAAATTGATAATTCAGGCGTCGATATCAAGGCGCAGATTATAGAAATTCTTGAAAAAGAAAATATTATTCATATAAAGGAGCAATAAAAATGGCAAAGAAAATTGACAAAAATGAGGAGCTTAAGGAGCTCAAGAAAAAGCTTTTCTACAAAAAGGAAAACGTTTTTGAAAATCAAACTAAGAAGGCAGCTAAGGATACTGAAAAGTATGCAAAGGGCTATATGCAGTTCCTTGATAACGCAAAAACAGAGCGCGAGGCTGTAACGGAGGGCATAAAAATGCTCGAAGCAAACGGCTTCGTTGAATATACACTCGGCGCAGAAATCAAGGCAGGCGGTAAGTATTACTACAACAACCGCGACAAGTCTCTTTTTGCATTCGTTGCAGGTACGGAAAATATCGAAAACGGTGTTAGAATTTGCGCGGCACATATCGACTCTCCACGCCTTGACTTAAAGCAACACCCACTTTTTGAAAATGACGGCTTCGCTTACTTAAAGACACACTACTACGGCGGAATCAGAAAATATCAATGGGTTACAATTCCGCTCGCACTTCACGGCGTTGTTACAACTCTCGAGGGCGAAAACGTTGAAATCACCATCGGTGAGGACGAGGGCGACCCAATCTTCTGCATTACCGACCTTCTCCCACACTTGGCTCGTGAGCAATCACAAAAGCCACTCGGCGCAGCTATTACAGGCGAGGGTCTTAACCTTCTTATCGGCTCACAGCCAATTGACGGCGACATTGACGAAAAGGTTAAATTCAATATGCTTAAAATTCTTAACGAAAAGTACGGTATTACCGAAAACGACTTCGTTAGTGCAGAGCTCACAGCAGTTCCCGCAGGTAAGGCAAGAGACCTCGGTCTTGACCGTTCAATGATTGGCGCATACGGCCATGATGACCGCGTTTGCGCATATCCTTCACTCACCGCTATTATTGAAAACAAGGATAGCGAGCATACACTTATGTGCGTTCTTGCAGATAAAGAGGAAATCGGATCAGAGGGCGTTAGCGGTATGAGATGCCGTCTTACCGTTGACCTCATCGACGAAATTGCAAGAAACCTCGGTGGAAATCCAAACGTAGTAAGAGCTAACTCTATGTGTCTTTCTGCTGACGTTAGCGCAGGCTACGACCCAATGTATCCTGAGGTTTACGAAAAGAGAAACAGTGCAATAGTTAACTGTGGCGTTGTTATGAATAAGTACACAGGCGGCGGTGGAAAGAGCTCAACAAACGATGCAAGCGCAGAGTACGTTGGCAAGATTAGAAAGATTTTCCACGACGCAGGCATCATTTGGCAAACTGCCGAGCTTGGCAAGATTGACGTTGGCGGCGGCGGAACTGTTGCTATGTATATTGCTAACCACAATATTTGCACCGTTGACCTCGGCGTTCCCGTGCTTTCAATGCACGCACCTATGGAGGTTATCTCAAAGAACGACCTTTACGAAACACATAAGGCACTCTCAGCATTCTGCAAATAATTTGACTTGAAGAGGACAAAATGGATATTATTAAGGAATTACGCGACTTCGGGCTTGTTCCCGTTATAAAAATCACAAAGGTAGAAAACGCACTTCCGCTTGCAAAGGCTTTGGCGGCAGGCGGTCTTAACTGTGCTGAAATCACCTTCCGTACAGAATGTGCAGCTGACGCTATCGCGGTTATCACAAAGGAAATGCCCGATATGCTCGTTGGCGCAGGCACTGTTTTGACACCCGAGCAGGCAGACAAGGCAATCGCGGCAGGCTCAAAGTTTATCGTTAGCCCGGGCTTTAACCCAAGAGTAGTTAAGCACTGTCTTGAAAAGGGAATCCCCGTGCTTCCCGGCTGTGCTACCCCATCAGAGGTTGAAGCGGCTATGGAGCTTGGCTTAAAGGCTGTTAAATTCTTCCCGGCAGAGGCAGCAGGCGGTCTTAATATGATTAAATCAATGGCAGCTCCATACGGCGGCATTGAATTTATGCCAACAGGCGGCATAAACGAGGACAATATGCTCGATTATCTCGCGTTTGGTAAAATCATCGCTTGCGGCGGCAGCTTTATGGTTAAGGATGCCTTAATTGATGCAGGCAACTTTGACGAAATCACTCGCTTGACTAAAAACGCGGTTATGAAAATGCTCGGCTTCAAGCTTGCACACGTTGGCATTAACTGCGAAAACAAGGCAGAGGCAGAAAAGAACGCGCGTATTCTTTGCACACTCTTCGGCTTTGAATATAAGGAGGGCAATTCCTCAACGTTCCTTGGCACAGAGTTTGAGCTTATGCACGAGCCTTACCTCGGCAAAAACGGTCATATCGCTATTTCAACAAACTTTGCGTCAAGAGCTAAAGCATATCTTGCAAAGCTTGGTGTTGAGTTTAACGAAGCAACCGCAAAATACGACCAAAAGGGCAACTTAAAGGTTATTTACTTAAAGGACGAAATTTGCGGCTTTGCAATTCACTTAGTGGAGAAAAAATAATTTATGCTAAATAGACTAAACGAGGCGGAAAAGCGCTACCTTGAAATTGAGGAAGCGCTTGCCAACCCCGATACCGCTTCTAACCAAGCGGAATTTACCAAGGCGATGAAGGAATATAAATCCCTTTCGCCTATTATAGAAAAATACAGAGAATACAAGAAAACCGTTGACGACCTCGAGGGCGCAAGGCTTATGATGGATGAGGAAAGCGGCGAAATGTACGACCTTGCGGTAATTGAATACAAGGAATGTAAGGAAAGAATTGCCGTTATCGAGGAGGAATTAAAATTCCTTCTTATTCCAAAGGACCCAAACGACGACAAAAACGTTATCGTTGAAATTCGTGCAGGCGCAGGCGGTGAGGAGGCGGCGCTTTTTGCGTCCGTGCTTTACCGTATGTATTCGATGTATGCAACGGCAAACGGCTTCAAAACCGAGCTTACAGGCGTTAACGAAACAGGACTTGGTGGCTTCAAG
>JBGVIN010000083.1:0-12919 GCA_045123255.1 Eubacteriales bacterium | reverse complement strand
GCGGTCGGATACTATTAAAACAGCGTACGAGCCTGTTGTAAAGAGCAGTATTATCACCCCAACCGAATTCGTTGGCGGAATTATGGATCTTTGCCAGGATCGCCGCGGTATTTTCAAGGATATGAAATATCTCGACTCATCTCGTGTTGAGCTTCACTATATTATGCCGCTTAACGAAATAGTTTACGACTTTTTTGATGCGTTAAAGAGCAGAAGCAAGGGATATGCATCACTTGATTACGAGCTTGCAGGCTATGAGGCGTCTAACCTTGTTAAGCTTGATTTCTTGCTTAACGGAGAAATTGTTGACGCGCTTACCTTTATCGTTCATAGCGAGAAGGCATATACCCGTGCAAGAAAGATAGCAGAGAAATTAAAGGACAATATTTCCCGTCAGCTCTTTGAAATTCCTATTCAAGCGGCTATTGGCTCAAAAGTTATCGCACGCGAAACCGTAAAAGCGCTCCGCAAGGACGTTTTGGCAAAGTGCTACGGCGGTGATATTACAAGAAAGAAAAAGCTTCTTGAAAAGCAAAAAGAGGGTAAAAAGAAAATGCGCCGTCTTGGCTCGGTTGAGGTTACTCCTGAGGCGTTTATGGCGGTGCTTAAGCTTGACGATAGCGAAAAATAAATGGGATGTTGCAACGAGCACAGACCAAAAACAGACACTTTTCACGAGCATTTATAATATGTGAATTTTAGGTGTGAATATGGTTGAGCACTTGCAAAATTTGCAAGTGCTCTTCATTTTTATGTCTGATTTTTAGACGCGACCGCTCGCTCTGTCGTACACAGTACGCCGACGGCTTCGCGTTCACGTCTTCTGCACTCATTTCACTATCCCATTTCGGAGAGGAGCAATATGAAAAAATTAGGTTTATACGTTCATATACCGTTTTGTAAGCAAAAATGCAACTACTGTGATTTTTATTCCTGCGCTTCAAGCGGAAAAATAAGCGATTATGTAAATGCGCTGATTTCTCACATAAAAAATGATGCTCCTTTATATAAAGACTACGAGGTTGATACCGTCTTTTTCGGCGGCGGCACACCCTCACTCCTTGAGGGGAACGAATTTGAAAAAATTGCAGCTGCATTAAAATCAAGCTTCAATTTCGCAAGCTACTGTGAATTTACAGTTGAAGCAAACCCGGGTACAATAACCGAAAAAAAGCTGATAGCGTACAAAAAAAGCGGTGTAAACCGTCAATCAATAGGTCTTCAAACCACGTTTGATAGCGAGCTTAAAATGCTCGGCAGAATTCATTCATACGGTGAATTTCTTGAAAATTATAGCCTTGCCCGCGCCTGTGGCTTTGACAATATCAGCGTGGACGTTATGTATTCACTCCCTAATCAAACCGTATCTCAGCTTACAGAAACGCTTGAAAAGGTTTGTGCGCTAAGTCCTGAGCATATCTCATCGTATTGCTTAAAAATCGAGGAAAAAACCCTTTTTGGCAAAATCAAGGACACCCTTTCCTTACCAAGCGAGGACACAGAATACGAAATGTATATTTCAATGTGCGAGCTGCTTGAAAAGCGCGGATATATGCAATACGAAATCAGCAATTTTGCAAAGGAAGGACATCAAAGCCGCCACAACCTAAAATATTGGCAAAGCGAGGAATACGTTGGCTTCGGTCCAAGCGCGCACTCGTTTGTGGACGGCAAAAGATATTATTATTCTCCAAATTTGGGCGAATATATCAGCGCGGTTGCGAAAACGGGCGCACCGAATAAAATTTACGAAAATGAGGACGCATCGGAAAACGACTGTGAAATTTCTAAAACCGACGAATACGTAATGCTAAAGCTTCGCCTATCAAGCGGTATTAGCGAGGACGATTTTTTTGTGCGCTTCGGTACGCCGCTTTTAGAAAAATATCCTAAAATCACCTCGTTTTTAGATAGCGGCTATATGAAAAAATCAAACGAAAGCTATTCGTTTACCCCAAAGGGATTTTTCGTTAGCAACTATATTCTTACTGAAATACTAAATTTTGATAATTAAAAAGCAGATTTCGCGCGAAATCTGCTTTTTGCATTTTATATTAGAGTGTTTCTAATTTTATAAGGTTTGTCGAGCCTGTGCCGCCGTTTGTAATACCGCCAGTTATTATAATCTTGTCGCCCTTCTTTAGCTTAAAGATTGATTTTGCCGCCTTATTTGCCATATAGAAAAGCACGTCGGTTGAGTTTACAAGCTCGCACATAACGGGTGTAACGCCCCAAGAAAGCGAGAGCTTGCGCCACGTTTCCTCGTTTGTTGTCATGCCGAGAATATTAACAGGAGCGCGGAAACGGGAAACCATTCGCGCAGTAATTCCCGAAATAGAGCAGACAACGATTGCCTTTGCGTGAATATCGATTGCCATACACGCCGTTGAGTGAGAAATTGCATCGACGGGATTTTGAATTATAAAGCCGGACTTTCCGAAAAGTGAATCGTAATCTATGGAGCTTTCGGTTTTTTCAATGATTTTTGACATTGTTTCAACCGTCAAAACAGGGTATTTTCCAACGGCGGTTTCGCCTGAGAGCATAACCGCGCTTGTGCCGTCGTAAACTGCGTTTGCAACGTCGGAAATTTCAGCACGCGTCGGGCGCGGATTGCGTATCATCGTTTCAAGCATTTCTGTTGCGGTAATTACACGCTTGCCAAGCATTCTGCACTTGGTGATAAGATGCTTTTGAACGGAGGGCACCTCCTCAAACGGAATTTCAACACCAAGGTCGCCACGTGCAACCATAATACCGTCGCACTCCTTGCAAATTTCCTCAATGTTTTCAACACCGCTGCGGTTTTCAATCTTGGCAATAATATCAATGCCCTCGCCGCCGTTTGCTTTTAAGAAGCCTTTTATATCAATCAAATCCTGGCGTCTTGAAACAAATGAGCAAGCGATAAAATCAACGCCGTTTTCAATTCCGAAAAGCAAATCGCTTTTGTCCTGCTCCGAAAGGTATTCTTGATTAAGCACCTTGTTTGGAAAGCTCATGCTCTTGAAGTTTGAAAGCTCTCCGCCTGCAATAACTACGCAAATAGCATCGGTTTGTGTAAGCTCCGTTACCTCGAAAATAACAAGACCGTTATTAACAAGAATTTTATCTCCAATGCTTAAGTCGTCAATCATACCCTTATAAGAAACGCTCACGCGCTCTTTGTTTCCGATTACGTCATCTATTGTGAACGTAAATTTATCACCGTCGTTTAAGGTGATTTTTCCGTTTTCAAACGATTTAATTCTATATTCGGGTCCCTTAGTGTCAAGCATAATGGCAATAGGCATATTAAGCTTATCGCGCACGCGCTTTATCATATTGATTTTTTCTAAATGGTCCTTGTGCGTGCCATGTGAAAAGTTAAGACGGGCAACGCTCATTCCCGCTAAGCAAAGCTTGCTCATTACCTCCTCGCTCTCGCAAGCAGGACCTATTGTACATACTATCTTGGTTTTTCTCATTTGATTTCCTCTTTTGTTTCAAACTGACTGTTATATAAATCCTTGTAGAAGCCACCCTTATTAAGTAGCTCCTCGTGGCTTCCCATTTCGATGATTTTTCCCGATTTCATAACGAGAATTATATCTGCCTCCTTAATGGTTGAAAGACGGTGCGCAACGATAAACGAGGTGCGTCCCTTCATTAAGGTAGAGAAGGAGCTTTGGATTTTTATTTCCGTTCTTGTGTCGATAGACGAGGTTGCCTCATCTAAAATAAGCATAGGCGGAAGTGATAGCATAATTCTTGCAATGCAAAGCAGCTGCTTCTCACCCTGTGAAAATGATGAGCTTTCATCGGAAATTACCGTATTGTAGCCGTTTGGTAATCTTTTAATAAAGCTATGCGCGTGCGATGCTTTAGCCGCCGCGATAATCTCGTCAAGCGTTGCCTCTGGCTTTCCAAGCGCAATATTTTCTCTTACTGTGCCGTTTTGCAGCCACGTGTCCTGAAGCACCATACCGTAGGCAGAGCGTAGCGATTGGCGCGTAACCTCGGCTATATTTTGTGAATCAATGGAAATTGCACCGCCGTTTACGTCGTAAAAGCGCATAAGAAGGTTAATAAGCGTTGTTTTGCCGCATCCCGTCGGACCGACTATTGCAACGTGCATTCCGCTCTTAACGCTTAAATTTAAGTCCTTAATAAGCTCCTTGTCACTTGTATAGGAGAAGGAAACTGAAGAAAGCTCAACGCAACCCTCTTTAACCTCAAGCTTTGCTAAGTCCTTATCTGGCGTTTCATCGCGCTCGTTTATGAAGTCAAAAGCTCTCTGTGAGCAGGCAAGCGCATTTTGAAGCTCGGTAACAACGCCCGAAATTTCGTTAAACGGCTTTGCGTATTGCGTTGCGTAGCTGAGGAAGCAGGAAAGCACACCGACCGTGAGCGCTCCACTCTCCAAATTTCCTGCTTTTATAACAAGGAGTGCACCTGCAAGCGCAACTCCTGCGTAAACGAGTGAGTTGACAAAGCGTGTGCAGGGATTTACAAGAGAGGAGAAGAAAATTGCTTTTCTTGAAACCGCCTCAAGCTCGCCGTTTACCTTGTCGAAGCGGTCAAGCTCCTCGTTTTCGTGTGAAAACGCCTTTACAGTTTTTAGGTTACTGATTACCTCGTTTATTATCGAGGTAGATTGACCCTTAACCTCGGATTGCTTCTTGAAAAGAGAATAGGTGCTTTTTGAAATAAAGCTTGCAACAAAAAGCGAAAGCGGAGTTAATAAAACTACAACAAGCGCAATTTGCCAGCTTAAATAAAACATAATTCCAAGGGTACAAAGAATAGTAACTATGCCCGTAAAGAACTGTGAAAAGCCCATAAGCAATCCGTCTGCAAATTGGTCAACGTCTGAAATTATTTTGTTTACAATTTCTCCGCTCGGATGTGAGTCAATATAAGAAAGCGGAAGCTTTTTAATCTTGTCAAACGCGCGATTTCTTATATCCTTCGTTACGTTATGCGTTATACGGTTGTTAATTCCGTTCATTATCCATTGTAAAACGCCAACTGACAAAGCAATGATAACTATCTTTAATACAATTTCTCCGACACCGCCAAAATCGACGTTGCCTTCTTCGATAATTAAGTCGAGTGCATCACCCACCAAGATAGGTATTGATAGGGAAAGGACAACGCTTGAAAATGCAAATACAAGCGAAAGAATTATCAAAAACCAATATCTTTTAAGATAGCCAAGTATTGATTTTACCGTTGATTTGTTTTTCATTATACGTCCTCCCTTCTGAATTGAGAGTTGTATATTTCCTCGTATACAGTACAGCTTGAAAGCAGCTCCTCGTGAGTGCCGATGCCGACAATTTTTCCGTCGTCAAGCACAACTATCTTGTCCGCGTGTGCAAGCGACGCCGTTCTTTGCGAAACAATAAATACCGTCGGATTATAGTCAAGATTTTTAAGAGCTTGTCTTAATTTTGCATCGGTTTGATAGTCGAGGGCAGACGATGAGTCGTCGAGGATGAGAATTTCGGGCTTGCCGACAAGTGCGCGCGCAATTGTCAAGCGTTGTCTTTGTCCGCCCGAGAGGTTTTTGCCACCCTCCTCGATAGTAAAATCAAGACCCTGCCCCTTTGCTTCAATGATGTCAGAGGCCTGTGCCGCCTTAATAGCAGAGTAAATTTCCTCGTCGCTCGCGTTTTCATCACCCCAGCGTAGATTGTCGCGCACACTACCCTTGAAAAGCACCGCCTTTTGTGGAACAATGCCGATTTTTTGGCGCAATTCTTCAAAATCATAGCTGTTTACGTTTTGTCCGTTTACCAAAACCTCGCCGCACTCAGAGTCGTAAAAGCGACCAATCATATTCACAAGCGAGCTTTTACCCGAGCCTGTGCCGCCGATAATACCGATAGTTTCTCCGCGCGCACAGCTAAAGCTTATATCTTCAAGTGAAGGCTCGCTCGCTCCCTTATATCTTAGGGAAACGCCCTTAAACTCAACCGCAATATCGCCGTTTTCTACCTTTTCACCTGCTACTACCTCTTGCGAAGGCTTAATTTCAAACACGTCCTCAATTCTTTTTGCACAGGCAAGAGATTTTGTAATTGTGATAATTAAGTTTGCAAGCTTAACAAGCTCAATCAAAATTTGCGACATATAGTTATAAAGCGCAATAACCTCACCCTGTGTTAAATTGCCACCGTCAACCAAGAAAGCACCCTTGTGAATAAGGAAGCAAATTGAAAGATTGACAATAACGAAGGTGAGTGGGTTCATAAGCGCGGAAATTCTGCCAACGAAAACCTGTGCCTTGTTAAGAAGCGCGGTCTTTTTGTGGAATTTTTCGCTCTCCTTGCCTTCAAGCGAGAAAGCTCTTATAACGCGCACACCAGTAAGGTTCTCGCGCGTTGTTATAACCGTGGAATCAAGGCGCGCTTGCACCTTTTTATAAAGTGGAATTGTAATAAGCATTATGCCGAAAACGACTACCGAAAGCAAGAAAATAGTAAGCACGAAAATTCCCGACGCCTTAAAGGACGGGTCAACTATAATTGCCATAATTAAAGCACCGAAAACGATAACGGGCGAGCGCATAAAGAGGCGAAGAGTTAGGTTAATTCCCGTTTGCACTTGGTTTGTGTCACTCGTCATTCTGTTTATTAAGGTTGACGTGCCAAGAGTGTCAATTTCCGTGTAGGAAAGTGAGGTTATATGTGAAAATAGAGAATGGCGAAGCTTGCAGGAAAAGCCGCAAGCTGCTTTAGCAGAGAAATACTGTGCAACAAGCGTGCAGGAAAGACCAACCGCGCCAAGGAGCACCATAAGGGCGCACATTTTTATAACGTAGCCACGGTCGCCGTTTGCGATACCGTTATCAATTATGCTTGCAACAACAAGCGGTACAAGAAGCTCAAAGCACGCCTCAAGCATCTTAAAAAGGGGAGCTAACACACATTCCTTTTTGTAGCCCTTTAAGTAAATAAGTAGCTTTTTCATATATTTCTCCCTTCGTCCCAAAATATTTCAGCATACATTATAACACACGCAAAATTATAATACAATACCAATTTTAGTTTTACAAAGTAAAATAAAATTCATTATTCCGTCACATAGCCTTCATTGACATCAAAATAGCGGTGTGATAGAATGAAATTGGGAAAATATAGTTTGCGAAGCTTAGAAGGCGACAAGAAACAGTCTCATATTATTCTTCCCATGCTTTTCTAATACAATTGCGAGGTGATTTTATGAAAAAAATATTATCTTTAGCCTTGATTATTATCCTTTTACTTGCATTGTTTTCTGCTTGTGCGCCGAGTGGCACGGATACAAGCTCTAACAAAGATACAGGTGGCAGCACGGATAGTACGGAAACAAACACGCAAGCATCTAATAATGAGGAAAAAGATAACACGATAAGTGTAGAGAACGAAAGCTCGTTTTTAATCCATCAAAATTACGGTTATTACGAAGAAATAAGCGCGGAAGGGTTAGAAAACCTTGAAATTGAAGAGGGAAAGCATATACGGATTTTTACAACTAAGGAAGATTTAAACGCGTCAATTGACGGAACAGATGATGTTGATGCATCAATATTTGAGAATTACTGTGTGGCGTTGGTTACGGTAAAAACCACAGTAAGTAACGGATATGATTGGGATTACATCGGATTTTATAATTTTAGAATAGTACAATGGCAACCGATAATTGATATAGATTATTATTTCAATTCCGAAATGGCTACCGAGGCAGAAGAAATCATAGAAACGGCGTGGCTCCTAAAAATACCGAGATCATATTATTTGAATAAAACAACAAAATTGACTCTAAATGGCCACGATTTAACTGAACACTATTTCGATGAAATTTTGGTAAAAAACGTGCAACTCGAGAAAAACACTGCTTGGCTTGTAGAGAACAATGATGAATTTGAGGCAATAAAAGAGCAAAACAATATGGATTGCGGAACGTTTTGGGAAGAATCATGGAAAAACAGATATTTTATAATCTATATGGAAAAAACAATTTCAAATGCGATTGTTTATAGGGATTTTTCAGTGAAGGACGATAAAGCCGTCATTACCATACTGACACGAGGTGAAGCTGAAATTTCTGACGAGCCATCAATGATTTGCGTGTACATTATGGATTACGACTGCCTATATGATTACGCCGACAAGCTTGAAATAAGCATTCTTGTTGAGGAAATAATCAAATAGGACAGAGGGACGGTGAAATGCCACTGAAAAGGGTCCTAAAAGCTCACTTATTCGCTTTCGCTCTCCATTTTTAACAAAGCAAGCCGCGGATTTTTGAATGAACAACAAAAAAGCATTACTTATACATACAGGTGAGTGTGATTTTGCTTTTCCTATGTAAATCAATAGTGAGGTGATTTTATGAAAAAAACGTTATCATTGGTCTTGATTATTATTCTTTCGCTTGCGCTCTTTTCTGCTTGTGCGCCGAGTAGCACGGACACAGGCATTGAAACGCAAGGCGGAGAAACAGGCGGTAATACCGATAAAACAGAGAAGGGCGAGCTTTATGAGCAAATTAACGGTGGAGATTATCTCATGGGCGACCCGAGCGAAAGAGATATATTTCATGTGCGACATTCGCCGTATAAGCTGATTTATACCTACGACGAGCTTGTCGAGGCTGCTGAAAATGCAAACAATATTGAAAGCTCTGTCTTTGAAGAAAACGCAGTTCTCTATATAGTGCAACGCTTTCCCAGCATATACGGAAAGCCAATTGGATTTAATGACCTAAAAATAATAGACGGGGCACCGTTTATTACGTATACGCTATATCGATATGAGAATGAGCTCGCTTCTGATGCGATTTGTTATCATGAGGATTATATAGTAATACCAAAAAGCAGTGTTCCCGATGGAATGTATCAAACGGGAGTGATTGGCGTTATACAAAATGAAATTGCTTTAGAAGTGCCGCAAGCAGTAAACGTTGTCGAGGAATCTGCTTTACCAATTAACTCGGCGTACGTTTTGAAAACCAAGGATGAGGTAAATGAATTTGCCGCTGCTTACGGACTTGAGAAAACGATAACTCCGGGCTACAAAGAGATTGTCATTGCCGTTTGCGTTAGGCGCCCAAAGATAGAATACAACGGCACGGATTCATATCAAGGTTATTTTTATAAGCGCGACGGAAGCACCTTGGAAATAAGCTATTTGTATGAAGAAAACGAAAACAGCGAATGGGAAACGTATATTGAATTTATCGAGCCGCCAAATACGTTGTCTGACGTTATTGAAGAAGCAACGGTAGAGGTGAAGGAAAGACAAAATCCTGTACCTAACGTAGGAACGCATTCATCTTAATAAATGTAAGCAATGTAGGACGATAGAGTGATTATATAAAATGCAATTATTAATTCACTGTTAAGGGGGGATGAAAGTGAAGACATTTATAAAAACAATGTCAGCGGTTTTAATATTATGCTTGTTTAGTATTTTGATAACTTCTTGCGGGTTTAATAGCGGTCAAAACGGTGATGATAAAAACGGATATATACCCACAGCACCCGTGGCTATGGGATTTGAAATTTATCCTAATTGCCCTCCAAAAATACATACAGATTTATACTGTGCGTACAAATTCGATAATTGCTATTACGATATTAATGAAAAGATTATCTTTGCGCTCTATTATGGTGCTGACGTAGAAAAAAGAGCGGTAAACAATGAGTCCCCATCGCCCATCACTATTTCGGTTACAAACAATCGTGGAGATTATGTGATATTAAAGGAGCTAACGGTTGACGAGCTGTTTGTTGATAAATATGACGTAAGCATCAGTTATCAAGAAGAATACGACGTAATAAATTATAGCTACTGTGAGAGCTTTGAAATTCCTTCTAATTTGTTAACCGACAAAAAAGGCTCGTTACAAATAAAAATATCACATTTGGATGAAAATAAAATTCAAAATCCTGATGGGTTTGGCTATGGATTTGATTATCATACGGTGTACTACAAAATAGAAGAAAATACCGTTGCGTTGTCTAATAGCTATCGGCTGATAGCTAATACGTAAGATATTAGATCGAGAGAGCGCGGCAGTATTTTCCAAGCGACGGATGGTGTGACGTAATCGTTTTCGCGTTTTCAAAACATAGACTGTGCGTTTCCAACTATATAATAAAATCAAGCCGCGGATTTTTCCGCGGCTTGTGTCGTATTTATCGGTAGGGCAGGGACTTTGAGAACCCCAAACCTCAAATTACGAGAACCCCAAACCTCATTCTTCGGTTTGAGGACCCCTACACGGTTTGAGGACCCCAAGGCTTGCTGCCGCCGTTTATTTTATATATCCATCAAAATAGGCAATATAACGGGCTTGCGCTTGGTCTTGTTAAAAATATATTTTGCAAGCACGTTTTTCATAATGTTTTTAAGCTCGCCCCAGTCGTTAATATCGTTGTCAAGCGCATCGATAATAGCACGCTGGCAAATTTCCTTCGCGCCGTTTATCAGCTCCTCGCTCTCACGCACGTAAACAAATCCGCGCGAAATAATCTCAGGCCCTGACATCAAAATTCCTTCCTTTAAGCTAACGGATGCAACCGCAATTATTAAGCCGCTTTCGGAAAGATTTTTTCTGTCTCTTAACACAATGTTGCCAACGTCACCGATACCGCTTCCGTCAATTAAGACCTTGCCCGCAGGCACCGTGCCGTTAAAGCGCGCGCCGTCCTCGTCAATTTCAATTACCTTGCCAATATCGGAAACGAAAATATTTTGTGGGCTCATTCCCATTGATTCGGCAAGCTCCTTATGCTGAATTAAGTGTCTATACTCACCGTGTACAGGCATAAAATATTTCGGCTTGGTTAAAGCGTGCATAAGCTTTAATTCCTCGCGGCACGCGTGTCCCGAAACGTGTACCTCAACGCTTGAATCGTGGTAAACGTTCACCCCTCGGCGATACATTTCGTTTACAATCTTGCCAACGAGCTTTTCGTTACCCGGGATTGCACTTGATGAAAGAACAACCAAGTCCTTATCGGTTAGCTGCACCTTGTCGTGGTCGGAAAATGCCATACGGTAAAGTGCGCTCATCGGCTCACCCTGGCTGCCTGTTGTAACAATGGTAGTTTTTTCGGGTGGATATTTTTTAATATCGTCAATACTGATAAGCACGCCGTCCGGTACGTTCATATAGCCAAGCTTAACCGCGGCATTAATAACGCTAACCATGCTTCGTCCCGTAACGGCAACGCGCCTGCCATGATGTGCGCTTGCATCAATAATCTGTTGCACTCTGTGTACGTTTGAAGCAAATGTAGCAATTATAATGCGCTTATCCTGCGCGCCCATAAAAATTCTTTCAAGCGAAACGCCTACGTTCTTTTCGGACGGTGTATGTCCCGCCCTTTCAACGTTTGTTGACTCGCAAAGGAGCATCAAAACGCCCTCGCGTCCAAGCTGACCGAGGCGCACAATGTCCATCATCTCGCCGTCTATCGGCGTTGTGTCGAGCTTAAAGTCACCCGTGTGGACAATAACGCCCTGCGGTGTTGTAATCGCGAGCGCGCAGGCGTCGGCAATAGAGTGGTTTACTCGGATAAATTCAACCTTAAAGCAGCCTGCATTAACCACGTCGCCTGCACTTACGTTGTGTAGCTTTGCACTGTTTAAGAGCTTATGCTCGCTAAGCTTGTTTTCCAAAATTCCAAGCGTTAAGCGCGTGCCGTAAACAGGCACATTCATTGTTTTTAAGAAATAGGGAAGAGAGCCGATGTGGTCCTCGTGTCCGTGCGTTATAAAGATGCCGCGCACCTTATCAATGTTGTTTTGAATATGTGTAAAATCGGGCACAACAAGGTCAACACCGAGCATATCGTCATCGGGGAAGCCGATGCCGCAGTCAACGATGATAATATCGTTTCCACATTCAAACGCGGTGATGTTTTTGCCGATTTCGTTAAGACCGCCGAGTGAATAAATTTTAACCTTCGGTTGTAGCTTGCGCTTTGGTGCTTCCTTTCTTTGCCCTTGCTTTTTACCGCTTCTTAAATTCGTGCTTTTTGAGCTTTTGCGTTTACTGCTAACAGCTTGTGTCTGTAAGCGAGCGTCACCTTGAGCCTTTTCGCCCTTTACCTGTCGTGCGCTTGTTTTGCCCTTTTGCTCTTGCTTAGGCTTTGTCTGCTTTGATCTCGATTTCGGATTTTGCTTGCTCGGCGCGCTTTGCTTTGATGGTAATTGCGCCTGCATATTATTTTTTTCCTTCATAGTTTCTCCTGATTAAATTTATACGCGAAAATAACCGTCAAGTCTTTGACGGAATAAAATTTGAAGATATGTATTTCGGCCCCATATCTTTTTTGTAAAAACGAATGTAAACCCATAAATAAGCGCCAAGAGTGGAAGCTTGGTAAGATATAAAATGAGCTTGTTGTCTATATTTTATCACAAAGCTTGGGGATAGTCAACCCTTAAATTAAAGAGAGAAGAAGCAAGAAAAGATATGAAAGCGTGCCAAAAAAGAAGCCGAACGAAAAGAAAAAAGCGCATTTTAGTACACCTCCGCCCTTTTTCGCTCTTTTCTTTTTTAATTCCTCCGCCGAAAAGAGAATTCTTTCCGCTTCCTTTAATATCTCCTTATCGTCATAGCTTTCCATTCCGTCCTTCAAAACGAGATATGCCTCGTCAAACCGCTTGCTCCTCGTGCTTTTTAAGTGAATTATTTTTCGTTCTCTGCCGCTTACCATTTTTTGCTCCTCGTTTTTTTCTTTGAGTATTGCCCTGTGCTCAGAAAATATTCAAGAAAATGCGCGAAACCCATATACTGATAAAAACAGATAGCAAAGAAACAATTATGCAAACGGGAAAAAGATACCGAGTTTTCTTTATTTTCGTTTTGGAAAAATAAATGCAAATTACGTAAACGAAGGTATCAGTCGATGCGACTATAACCGAGCTTGCAATTC
>JBGVIN010000082.1:0-9649 GCA_045123255.1 Eubacteriales bacterium | reverse complement strand
CGTTAAAATCAAGCGTTACGTCAAGATTAGAAGCGTAAAAGCTTTTGCCCTCTGCGCTAAAATCGCGCAATACAACGAGCGTGCCGCCGTTTTCGTCTGCATATTTAGTTGCGGTTTCCATAAAGAAAAACGTTTTTTCGTTTCCGTTTTCGTCCCTGTGAAGAAGGATAGCCGCCTCACCGCAAACTCTGCATTTTCCGTTTTCATCAATTGAGTGATTTTGAGGCACCATTTCCTCACCGCAGAGCGCGCAAATAGGTATATGCTGAGCGTCGTCTAAAAGCTCAAATATAATTTCGTGCTCCCCTGTGCCCGTATATGAGCAATTTAAGCATAATTTTGAATGGCTATCCGAATTTACAATATTCTCGTACTCAAATTCGTGGGGAAGTGGGATTGAAATTACGTCACAGTCTTGACAGGTCTTTTTGCAAGCTTCACCGTCAATCGCTGTGTATTTATATGTGTGGTTAGTCAATTCACCGTTTGTAAATTTAACGTTATCGTTTGAGCGCGCCCAATCAGGATCTTCAAGGTCATCACTGCATTCACCCGATAAAAGATTTATCGTCGGTGCGCCGTCAATGCAATATTCCACCTCGCCTATCATGTCGTAGCCAACGGAAAGCGAGGAGCCCTCCTTAACCGTTAGGTTAATAGTTACGTTTTCGCCTGCTTTAATTCCTGAGTGGTTGTAGGCAATCAATTTACATTCACCGTATACGGTTAAATTAAGAGTTACGTTTGAGTCAATAGATACGCATCCGTACCAAGGGAGTGAGGTGCCGTCAAACTCGTGCAAAATCACGTCGTAGGTTAAATTTCCGCCGACGTTGTTGGAAAAGACGATGTCCTCTGAGCCCTTACCTGTCAAAACTATCGTGCCTGAGTATGGAACTGCCTCTGCGTTATTTATATCAAGCATATAGTAATCCGCGTAGAAGGTGATAGCGGTGTTCGTCGGAATTGAAACGTAGGTGTATTCACTCTCGTTGCTATCGCCCTCGGCAGCCGCCGCGGAAAACGCAAGCGTCACCACCAAAACAAGTGTGGCAAGGACGATGAACGATATTCTGAATATATTTGAAAGCTTGTTTTTCATATTGTCTCCAATCTCCCCAGTCTTACGGCTTTAGGGATTTTTTCTTGAAAATAAGTATTGATATACCAATGGACGCCAAGGAAAGGAGTGCGCCCGCCCCGATAATTATAAATATAACGCCAACGCCTAAGCCGCCTATTTTTTCCGTGCTTCTTATTTCGATATTGCCGCACACCTTGCACATTCTTGCTTCCTCGCCGCCGTCATTTCTCGTTGCAGGCTTTGTTTCTGCCCACTCACCGAAGGAGTGTCCCTTAGCCAAAACCGTGCCCTGACAAACAGAGCAGAGAGAGGGGGTCTCGTCGCAAGGAGCTTTATTTTCGTTATATTTGTGGTCGCAATTATCAAAGCGCACAGGCTTAGAGGTCAGTGTCGCTCCGTTTTCAAACGTAACGCTTGCAAAATAGTAGCCGAGCTTATTTGGCTTAATTTCCTTACCTCTTTCCGCCTCGATACGTGAAAGGGTGCTTCTTTCGATAGTGATTTGTGCGCTGAAATCGTTTTCACAATTTTCAAGCTCTAAATCAAAGTCGTAATATTTGTCGGCAACGAAAATATATTTTCCGTCTATTTTTTCAAGTGATATTTCATCCATTCCCGCGGAAAAATCAAGTACGACGTCACCGTCAAAGTCCTCGCTTGCGATAACGGTTAAAATATCGCCAGCCTTCATATCAAATTCAACGTCTATTTCGTTGGCATCGTCGTTTGGATACCAAAGACCGTCCTTGAATTTCCCGTTGTTTATATAGTCAACGTAAAGAGCGCTCTTTTCTTCGTCAAATACGGATTTTGTCATTTCTGTAAGCTTGTATTCCACCTGCCCGTCGGAAACGAAAATCTCCGCCTCGGGATAAGTGTCGCCGTCTCTATAAATTTCAAGCGTGTATTCGCCCGTCAAAAGAGGGAATGAGCTATCACCGCTTGGCTCGATAAATTGCTCGCTATTTTCGTGATATAGCAAAATTCTGTCGCCAACTACGTTTTCGAGCTTCAAGACGGAATTATCTCTTTCGTTTGTAAAATAGATAACGAGTCCTTCGTCAACGCCAATCCATTTTTCGCCGTCGAAAAAGCCGTACTCCGTGTATTGTGCGTGGATTTCTTGCTTTATTTCGTCATATATAGGCTTTTTCATTTCCTCAACGTATAATTTTTGGTTATCTCTTTGAACGTAAATTTTTACACCCTCGCCGTCTGAAATGCGAACCTCAAAATCAACGTGCAGGTCGGTTTCGGGGGTTGACTCACAGAAAAATCTGCCGTTTTCGTCTTGGTCGAGCGCTTCGTCGCTATCGAAAAAGCTCGCGCTTGCCACCGTGCCGGGAAGCGGCTCGATAAATAAAACGTCACCGCTCTCACCGTTTACAGCTATATTGATGTATTCGCCCGTCCAAGCACCGTTTTCAAATGTGCCCTCGTAAACGGTAAAATCGCCAAGCCTTGGAGAAGCGGAAACGGTATATTCCTTGCCAAAGCCTACGTAGTACCATTCGTAAAACGAAACGTCACCGTCGCAGCTTGTCTTAACTGACATATCGCCCGCGGTTGGATAAGACGTAATAGCGTAATCCATATAGAATAAATCGCTTGAAATTTTCTCGCCGCTCTCTAAAATCGCCTTTGCAAAATAGTATTTTCCTATTTCGTATTCTGTTAAGGTCGCAGTGCTTTGACCGTCAATTAAGGTAGGCTCGTTTTGCTCGCTGCGGTACGCCTTTACCTTTGGCTCAAAGAGCGCGGGGTTGCAGGAAAGGTAGCAGTATTTTGATTCGGGAACAACTATTTCAGCCGCGCCTCTGCCTACAGAATCAAAATAAATATATTCGCCGTCCTCGGTGTAAAGTGCAAAATCGCTCGCCAAGATGCTCGGGTCGTACTCGATATAAATGCGCTCGCCTGCCTTGGGCTTGAAAATGAAAAACATAAAAGCAGGTAAATCTTGGGTTGATGGAATCCAAACGCCATCTTCGCTATCGTACGTGCCTACGCTTTGTATACCCTCGTCCTCATCTGTAATTTTGGTGTTTTCGTACGTCACCTCGTACCATTCGTAGCTTGATACGCTTGCGTTTTCAAGCAAAAACGTTGGATTTTTCGCGCTTGGTTGGCTTAAAATTTCAACCTCTGCCATATCCTCGCCTGCAAATGCAAGAAGCGATAAAGCGGGGATTAAAAGTATAAGAGCCAAAACCGATGATAAAATTTTCTTAACTGTTTTCATTGTCATTCTCCTTAATTACTGCTGATTTGTTTTTTTCATTAGTACATATTCCAATAAGGTCGTCCCCGTGGGAGTAGTAGCGGCAATCGACACAGCAGCCGTCCTTAAATTTGCTTTCGCCGTGCCTACAAAGCTCCTGCATTTGAGTAACGAATGGAAAGCCGTCATCTCTATATACGGGGTGCTTTATAAAATCGGGGTAGATAGGCACAGGCTCGCCCGAGTCCCTTTCGTACTCCTCGTAGTAGCCGTACCGCAATTCAAAGGTGTGTCCGAAAAGCTTTACCGCCTTGAATAAATCTCCGTCGCGTATCTTTTGCATAAGCTCCCTCCTTCCGAGTTTGGCATACAAAAATCCCGTATACCACTCACTAAGAATAGTATACGGGAAAATTTATGGAAAAAACACCACCCAAACCGCGCTTTTTCGGCTCAATTTTTATGTACGTAAACGGTACGCGCCCGACAAAACGGGATGTCGAGGGCGCCATCCCCTACGGATTTTTAATGCCTTTTTCGCATTATAAAATGCTCGAAAACTCGCTTCTATCCTTGACGCCTGTTTTTTGGACTACGCGTAGAACCGTTTGCTTCACAGTTGACTCCGAAATATAGAGCATTACGGAAATTTCCTTTGAGGTGAAGCCGAACGCGGCTAATTTTGCAACCTCGCGCTCGCGTGAGGTAAGGTTTGCGGCAACGTAGCGGTTTCGTACCGCACCGCTCAGGCGCGACCAACCGATACTGTACGTGCGGTAAAGCTCCTTAACGATATTTACCGCGGTTTCGTCGAAAAGAGCAAGGCGCTCCTCTAAAAGACCGTCGAAATGGCGCACGTATTCAACCAAAATTCCGAAAAGACCGTCGGGAAGTGCCAAGGAAATTGCTTTGTCAATATGCTTTATTGCAAGCTCATTTTCGCCTATATTGTGGTAAGCTACCGCGCAGGAAAGGCGCAAAAATATCTCGGGAATAACGGTGCCGTCAACGACCGCCTGTGAAATAAGCGGCTCTATGGTGTTCGGTATGGTTTTCATAAGCGCAAGACCCGAAACGCCCTCAAGGTCAAGCTCCTTCGAGGCAACGGCAAACGCCGACATATATAAATATTTAATGTAGAAAACCTTAGCGCAGGGGTGGGCATCTGATGGCAGCGCCTCAAAGTTTCCGCGCCTGAACCACTCGGGGAAGTCGTGGTTATCGTAAATTGAGCTGTCAATTACGGCAAGGGTTAAGGAAACTATCTCGCGCTGCACCTCACTTTGACAGGGCGCTTCGCAAATATGGCGCTTTGCCTCGTTCCATAGGCGCAAATCTCCACGCCAAATAGCACATCCTGCAAGGAGCATTCCGCCACCGAGAATTGCGTACGGTCCCGAATGGGAATTAAGAAAGTATCTTGCCTTATCGTAAACGCGCTCAATTTCGCCGCGGCGGTAAGCAATTTGCGCCTCAAAAAGCTCGTGCGCCTCGACGTTGTTTTCAAAAAGCATAATGCTTTCGTCCGCCTTGCCCGCTTGACTGTAAATATTCGTCATATCAAGAAAAGGGCTTTTCCTCGGCATCGGCATAGTTGGGTTTTCGCCCTTTGCCGCGCTCGGCAAAACCGCGTGGGCAGGAATCATCCAAGTGCGCTCCCATCTCGTCGCCCCCTTGATTTTGCCCTCCTTGCAGAGCCCTTGAACACGGCGAGGCGTAACGCCCCATTTTTCCGCCGCTTCCTTTACTGTAATAAGGTTCATTCCCTGTCCTTTCCAAAGCACAAAGCGCGTAATTCATAAAAGTAAGTGAACAAAATGTACCTTTGAGCTTACTCGCGCTTCGTTTGAACGAAATAAAATACTTGAAATTTTTCGCTCGAACGAAATTACCACAAAAATCATCTTCGCTCAAACGAAATTACACTATGATTATACACCGATATCTTGGAAAAATCAAGAAGTTTCCTAGCCGCAAGGGGAAAAAACAAGGAAAGGACGTTAAAATTTGCTTTTTCGATACTCAATAGGGGACATGCCCATATGCTTTTTGAACGTTCTGCTAAAATACTGTGCATCGTCAACGCCGCAAAGCCTTGCAATTTCTGAAACGGAAAAGTCGGTGTTAGCCAATAAATGAGAGCTTTTTTCCATAATCAGCTTCGCGTAGTATTCCTGTGGGGAGATGCCAAATGCTTCCTTAAAAAGCTTCATAAAATAAAACTTGCTTATTCCGCAAAGCTTTGAAAGCTCCTCGTTTGAGCGCCTTATATGGCATTCGTCCTTCATAATCTGAATGACGTTATCAAGTCTATATAGCTTGCTTGCTTTCTTTCCCTCACGGCAAACGAGCTTCATTATTTGAGCAATAATAGATATTAGCGCACCGTCAAGGAGCAGCTCGGAATATTCCTCTCCGTCAGCCTCGCCTCTCCAAAGCGTATGGCAGAAGCGCTCAAGCTCGGGAAACGCCCCTATGTGGTATGCGCGCTCCTTGAAGAAGGAAAGCATTTTTTCTACCTCGCTACCTGTGAAAAGAATCCAATAGTGCGTTGTGTTTTCTCCGTTTATTGAGTATATCTGCGGCTCACCGGGTCTAAATAGGCAAACGTCACCGCCCTTTAAGGCGCGCTTTTTGCCGTTTTCGTGAATGATAAGAGTGCCGAAGGAAACGTAAATAAGCTGATAGTCAAGCCTGCCGTTTTTGCGACGAATTGACAATTTGGAGTGGTCCTTGCAATATCCAAAATCGTTGATATATAAAAATCTATCGGTTTCGGTATGCTTTTCCTTGCTTGACTTTCCCGAATAATATGACGGCTTATTTATACGATTGTGCATTTTTATCCCCTCCTTTTTACATAATTGTATCATAAAAAAGCACTTTTGTCCACATATGGGCAAAAAAATCCTATTGTATTTCGCTTTTTGGAATGATATAATTAAATAAATAAGAAGGATTTATCAAAAGGAAAGGATTTTTCAAAAGATGGCAATTCCAAGACCGGAGCATCCAAATCCACAGCTTGAAAGAGGGGATTGGGTTAATCTGAACGGAGAATGGGAATTTGAGCTTGACCGCGGAGTTAGCGGACGTGACAGAAAATTCTACGAAAGAAAGAGCCTTGATTCTAAAATCATAGTTCCGTTTTGCCCTGAGAGCGTTTTGTCGGGCGTTTGTAACACGGATTATCTCAACTGTGTTTGGTATCTGAAAAAAGTAAAAATCAAAAAGTGCCAAAAAAACGTAATTTTGCACTTCGGCGCGGTTGACTACGAAAGCTATATTTACGTTAACCACAAGGAGGTTTATCACAATATCGGCGGCTACGTCGGCTTTGAGGTAGATATTACCGATTACGTTGAATTTGGCAAGGAAAATATAATTACCGTGTGCGCTATCGACGGGCATCCAAACGGAAAGGCATCGGGCAAGCAAAGCGAAAACTACTATTCAATTGAATGCTGCTACACGCGCACAACAGGTATTTGGCAAACGGTTTGGCTTGAATACGTTGATAAAAATTACATAAAGGGCGTAAGATACTATACCTCACCCGAGCAAAGGAGCGTTCAAATCGAGGTTGAAGCCAAGGGAAGCGCGCCTTTTACGGCGGTGGCTTTTTACGACGGCAAGGAGGTTGGCAAAACAAGCGCTAAGCTAAAAAACGGCATCAGCCGCGTAACCTTAAATTTAAGCGAGCTTCATTTATGGGAGGCAGGTCACGGACGGCTTTACGACCTTGAATTAAGCTACGGCAGGGATAAGGTAAAAAGCTATTTCGGAATTCGCTCAACCGATTTTGATAACAGAAATTATTTATTAAACGGCAAGCCTCTGTTCCTTCGCACAGTCCTTGACCAGGGCTACTACAAAAAAGGAATTTACACAGCTGAAACGGACGAGGAGCTGAAAAGAGATATCACCTTATCCTTGGAGGCGGGCTTTAACGGTGCAAGGCTTCACCAAAAGATTTTCGAGCCGAGATTTTTATATCACTGTGACAAAATGGGATATCTCGTGTTCGGGGAAAGCCCAAACGCGCACCTTTACTATTGGGATATGAACCAGTTAGTGCCGTTTTTGCTTGAATGGCAAAGAGCGATAAAGAGAGATTTCAACCATCCGTCAATTATCGGCTGGTGTCCCTTGAACGAAACGTGGGATTGGGATAACAAGCATCAAAACGACGATTTTATAAGAGCATTATACTATTCGACAAAGGCGATGGACACAACGCGCCCCTGCATCGGCACAAGCGGAAATTATCAGGTGGTTTCCGATATTTACGACCTTCACGATTACATACAGGACGTAAAGGAGTTTGAAGATATTTATCTTGCAGGCGAGCAAAGAGAAATGCTTGAAAATTATGACAAAGCCCACAGCGGCGTGTCAAAATACCAAAAATCAACGGATTACTCAAATATGGCGCTTTTTCTTAGTGAATACGGCGGAATAAGGTGGGACGTTGACGGAGTTGAGGGCGGCTGGGGCTACGGCAACGCGCCGAAAACCGAGGAGGAGTTTTTCAGTCGCTTTGAGGGTCTTACAAGCGCGCTTGTTAATTGCCCGTACGTTTGCGGCTTTTGCTATACTCAGCTTTACGATATAGAGCAAGAGGTAAACGGTCTTTATACGTATGAAAGAAAGCCTAAATTCGATATAAATAAAATCAAATCGATAATACAGGAAAAAAGAAAATTTTGAAAAATCTTAGTTAAATTAGTCGTTTTACGGAAAAATTTATTAAACGGCTTTTGAAATAAAAAATAATTAAAAAGGAGAAATTAAAATGAAAAAGAAGCTTTTTATAGCTTTGTTTGTGTGCATTTTAACCTGTCTTTTCGCATTGACGGTAAGTGCGGCGAATGAGGTAACCTTGGTTGGCGGAGAAAAAGCCGACCTATCAACGGTTTTTAAGATTGAAACCACAAAAGAAGGAGTCGTTCAAATAAGGGGATATAACAGCGGATATTCGAAGAGCGACGTTGAGGCGGTTGTTTTCCCCGATGATATTGACGGACTTGAGGCAAATTTCCTTTTCAACAATTCAACCGTTCTAAAAACAGTTACGTTTGAGGCAACGGACACGTTCTTTCTCAGCGGAGATAACATCTTTTCAGGCTGCTCGGTAGAGAAGGTAACCTTCAATCCCGATTGCGTTGTTGAAATAAGAAAGGGCAATTTCTCCGGCTGTAAAAGCCTTACTGAAATCACCTTCCCTAAATTTAGAAAGCTTGCGGGTAGCTCGTTTAACGGCTGTTCAAATATGAAAGCAACAAATGAGCTTATTCTCTTGGAGGGTATGACGGAAATCGGCGGTCACGCATTCCACGATTGCACCTCGCTCAGCGGCACGTTGGTTTTCCCATCCACGCTTACAAAAATCAATGAATATTCATTCCAAAACACAGGCTTTTCAAATTTTGACCTTTCAAAATGTGCAAGCTTGGAAACGCTTTATCACGGCGGTCCGTTTAACGATAACGATAACATCACCAAGCTTGATTTAAGCGGATGCACAAGCCTTATCACACTTCAAAGTGGCTTTGCCTCAAACTGCGACAAGCTCACCGAGGTAATTTTGCCACCGAACCTTCAAACCGTGCCCTATAAGTCGTTTGCACACTGCTACAAGCTTCAGTCGATAGTGCTTCCTGCATCGGTTAAGTACGTTGCAGACGAGGCGTTCCACTCTGCAAGAAGTGGAGAGACAGTAAAGACCTTTACGGTTTATCTTCAGGGCAACACCGTTTTCCACGAAAAGTATCCGTTCCGTGACTCAAGTGCGAAGATTGAATACGTTTTGATTGGCAAGGGCATGACGGCACAGAGCTTTATTGAGGCAAATACCTTCTCGGGCATTACAGGCGCGACGGTTGTTAATTACAAGGACGGATATAACTATACCGTTGGTCAAGCAATAACAAGCCACACAATTGTTGAAAACTACTGTGCGTCACTTGCCTTGACGGGCGCGCACGCATCGGGTGATAATCCTTGCGTTACTCTTTGCACGGACTGTCTCCTTTCCGCACCTAAGGAAAACCCACAGCACAGCTTTGACGTAACTGTTTCGTACGAAAACGGCTTTGGCTCAAAGGGCGTGAAAATCACAACCTGCAAAAGCGCAGGCTGTGAGTATGAACAAACCGAGGAAATGAACCCACTCTTTACGGTTCTCGGCTTCTCGGCGGCAGAGTACGGCGATGCTATTTACTCTGTAAATTACAGAGTGAACGACGAAGCAATTGAAGCGTATATGGAAATCACGGGTGAAACCGTTAACTACGGTGTGTTTGCAGTTAAGGCGGAGACTATCGGTAAAAACGATATCTTTG
>JBGVIN010000081.1:0-25000 GCA_045123255.1 Eubacteriales bacterium | reverse complement strand
GACAGATTTTAACGGGAGACCTTGGGGCGTGCGAGGTCGCGTCTAAAAAACAGACACAAAAAAATGAAGAGAACTTGCAATTTTTGCAAGTTCTCAACAATAAACCGCTTCGAAATCAATATATATTATGGTTTTAGACGAGAATGTGTCTGTTTTTGTTCTGTGCTTATTACGCGAGTAACAAGGTTCTGCGTAGCAGGTTCTTATTGCAACAGCCCCTCGGGCTTGCGCCTACATAAAAAGTGTTTTCGGGGTTTGTTCACGGATAATTAACAATTTACAAACAATTTGAAAACGCACGCGTTTTATTATATAATAGGTATAGAATGAATTGCGCGGTGCAAGCATAACCGCGTTGCAATTTGCGTTCGAGGGACGATTTCGCTACCTCGGTGTCAATATGTATTTTACTTTGGAGGTTCTATGGTTAAAATTTTAGTTTGTGAGGACGACCGCGCGTTAAACAAGCTTGTTTCGAGCTATCTTAGCGACCAAGGCTACGAGGTCTGCTCCTGCCAAAACGGCGAGGAGGGACTTTTCGCGCTCGAAAAGACTACATATGATTTAATAATTACCGATATTATGATGCCGAGAATTGACGGCTTTGAGCTTGCGGAAAGCGTGCGTGCGTTGGACAAGGTCACACCTATCGTTTTTATGAGCGCGAAGGACGACAAGCCGTCGAAGATGTACGGCTACAATCTTGGAATTGACGACTACATCACAAAGCCGTTTGATATTGACGAGCTGGTAATGAAGGTAAACGCGATTTTAAGGCGTGCAAAAATCGAGGCAGGCAAGGAAATTTCCGTTGGAAATTTCACAATGAATATTGATGAGCGCACCGCGATTTGCGACGGCGAGGAAATTTCCTTGACGGTGCGCGAGTTTGATATTCTTTTCAAGCTCCTTTCCTACCCCAAAAAGACGTTCACGCGCTCGCGCCTGATGGAAGAGTTTTGGGACTACGACTCCTCAGCTACCTCACGCACGGTTGACGTTTATATGGCGAAGCTGCGCGACAAAACGGCGGGCTGTGACGGCTTTGAAATTTTGACCGTTCACGGTCTTGGCTACAAGGCGGTGCTAAAATGAAAAAGTCTAAAAAAATGCAGCTTTTCGGCTACCTTATATTTTTTCTTACAACGGTTTTTATCGTTACCACATCGTTTATCACGTACGAAATCGTTAAAAGGCAAAGTCCGCAAATTATTTCTATTGCGCTTATTATAACGATTTTGGAAATTTCTGCCGTGCTTACCGTTGCAGACGTAATAAGACGAAAAATAATGATTGAGCGACCGCTTAAAGAAATCCTTGACGCCACGGAGAAAATCGCACTCGGTGACTTCTCCGTTAAATTAAAGGTGCGCCACGAATACGGCTCGTACGACGAGTACGATTTAATAAAGGAATACTTAAACATAATGACGGCGGAGCTTTCAAAGAACGAGGTATTAAAGAGCGACTTTATTTCTAACGTTTCGCACGAAATCAAAACTCCCGTTGCCGTAATTAAAAATTATTCGGTGCTGCTCGAAAAGGAAAATGACCACGAAAAGCGCGCGCAGTACAGGCGTGAGCTTGTGCATGCCTCCAACCGCCTTTCAAGCCTTGTCGGAAACATTTTGAAGCTGAATAAGCTTGAAAATCAAGAGCTGCTTGTTGAGAAAAGGAGCTTTAAGCTTAACGAAGCACTCGAAGAGGCAATTATCGCCTTTGAGAGCGAAATCGAAAAAAAAGAGCTGAATATCGAATGTGACCTTGAAGAAATAACGGTCTTTTCGTCGCAAAGTCACCTTGAAATAGTTTGGAACAACCTTATCTCAAACGCGATAAAGTTCACCGAAAATGGCGGCACGGTAAAGGTTAGCTCGCGATTTGAGGATGGGTATGCCACCGTTGAGGTTGGCGACACAGGATGCGGAATTGACAGTGAAACGGGCAAGCATATTTTTGATAAATTTTATCAGGGCGATACCTCACACTCGGGCGAGGGCAACGGACTTGGACTTGCACTTGTTAAACGAGTAATAGACACCTTAGGCGGTGAAATTTCAGTAAGGAGCGAGGTTGGCGTGGGCACGACCTTTACCGTTAAAATAAAATGAAAATTATCGACTTTCTTTTCAAAAAGCCGCGAATTTGGTTCATTTTCATCATTTATTTTATCACGGCGGTTCTATGCGCGGGTGCAATAGCTCTGCTCGCTTTTGAAATTGACGGCGTACCAACCTACATTATCTACGGTCTTGCCGCTTGCTCCCTTGGCTACTCCGTTTACACAATAGTCCGCTTTGCGCCGAAAATAAAAAGAGGAATAATTGCGACCATTTACCGCTTCGGCTTTACAAAAAAATTCGTAAAGGAGCTTGATTTCCGCACGCTTATCACCTCATCGGCATCATTAGCGCTTAATATTTCATACGCGGTATTTAATATAGTAATCGCTATTATTTCGCGCTCGCTTTGGTACGGTGCGATTGGTATTTATCACCTTCTCTTGGTATCAATGCGCTCGGACGTATTGCTCTCTCGAAAAAGGGAAAGTCTTGCAAGCTACGTGCGGTGCGCTTCTCTTTTGACGGTACTTTCGGTTTTCTTATCATTCGCGGTTTGGCAGATGGCTATTAACGACCTTGCGTTTGTGCGCTTCGGTTGGACCATCTACGCTTACGCCGCATTCGCATTTTACAAAATCACAATGGCTATAATCAGCTTTTTCAAATCAAGGAAAAACGCCTTGACCACCCGTGCGCTTCGCTTTATAGGACTTGCCGACGCGGCGGTTTCAATTTTGACGCTTCAAACCTCGCTGCTTTACACCTTTGGCGGCGATGAGGCAAACAAGGGCGCGTTTAACGCCATAACAGGTGCAGCTGTTTGCGCCTTGATACTATCGCTTGGCATTTCGATGGCTGTTTTGGTGGCGTTGGAAAAGAAAGACAATAAATATAATATAGGAAATAAAAATGAACGAAAATAAATTTGAATATACGTACCGCGCGCTCTCGGATGAGGAAAAGCGCAAGGCTTCAAGCATAATAGCACAATACGATATGGCAAAGGCAACGACGTCGGTTGGTGCTTACGAGGAAATTGTACGCCTCGACAAAAAAGTAAGAGGCACGTCTATGGCGCTTGCCATAACGGTTGGCTTAGTAGGACTGTTAATATTCGGACTTGGTCTATCAATGGTGCTTGAATGGGAAATTTACCTTTGGGGAATTTTGCTCGGAGTTATCGGCGCTATTCCCTGCGCGCTTGCCTTCCCTATTTATCTTCTTATGATTAAAAGAGGCAAGAAAAAGCACGGAAAAAGAATTTTGGAGCTGTCGGAGCAAATCCTTGGCGGAAACGAATAAGTGAATAAAGTGTGCGGTCTTTTCCAAAACCGCACACTTTTACATTTCTTTTACAAGCTTTTACAAAACCCTTACATTTTTTTGCAAAATCAAAAACAATCCGCCGTTATAATGTAACCGTAATAAATAAACAAAATGAAAACGGAGGACAAAACAATGTCAGAAAAAGAAAAAATTGTAAACCAAATCAAAGAGGGCTACGAGCCAAAAACGAAAACGAAGTACGACGAGCTTATCGCCCTTAACCGTCGCGTAGAGCTTCCTGCTTACATCTTTGCTTACACGTTCGGTGTTATCGCATCACTCATACTCGGTCTTGGCATGTGCCTTGCAATGCAGGTTATCGGAACAGGAGCTTTATTTATGGCGCTCGGTATTGTAATAGGCATTATCGGTATCGCACTCGTTTCTGTAAACTACCCACTCTTCCTTGCAATTATGAAGTCACGCAAGAAGAAGTACGCTGAAAAGGTTATCGCGCTCAGCGACGAGCTTCTCTCCAAATAATACGAAGCGACAATTTGAAAAGGTCGGAAATTCTTTTGGGAATTTCCGACCTTGCTTTTATTTAATTTTGAAGCGTGTATTTCAGTCAACAAGCTCAAACGACGCAAACGCTTTGCACGCGGAGCTTTTGCCGATAAAGACCTCGAATTTGCCGCTTTCCGCCTCGAATTTCATACGTTTTGTCCAATACTTCAAGGTTTGTTCGGTGATTTCAAACTCAACGGTTTTGCTCTCTCCCACGTCAAGCTCGATTTTTTCAAAGCCCTTTAATTCCTTAAGCGGACGAACACAAGAGCCAACCAAATCGCGGATGTAGAGCTGAACTGCCTCCTTGCCCTTATATTTGCCTACGTTAGTTATTTTTGCGGAGGCAACAAGCTTGCCGTCGCGCGTTAAGGTGCTTCCGCTTAATTTAAGATCGCTATACTCAAACTCGGTGTAGGATAAGCCGTAGCCGAACGGGTAAAGCGGACTGTTTGGCATATCAAGATACGACGAGGTGAAGCGCACACGGTTGAAGTCATCCTCAGGGAGCTTCGGTCTGCCTGTGTTGTATGCGTTATAATAAATCGGCACTTGACCGAGAACGCGCGGGAAGGTCATTGTAATCTTGCCTGATGGGTTTGCGTTGCCGAAAATTAAGTTAGCGGTTGCGTTACCTGCCTCAGTACCCGGCATCCACATATTAAGAATTGCAGGTGCTTTTGTGTCAAGTTCCCACATTACAAGAGGTCTGCCTGTAAAGAGCGCAACGGCTACGTTTTTGTTCACCTCTAAAATTTTATCAAGAAGCTTATACTGTACGCGTGGAATTTCAATATTTGTACGGCAGTTGCCCTCACCTGAATAGCTTTGATGCTCACCAAAGCACAAAATTACCGCGTCGGCGTTCTTTGCAACCTCAACAGCCTCGTCAATCATTGATTCGTCGGTTGAATCGTATTCAATATTACAGCCCTTTGCATATACGGCTCTGTCGCCGACAATATTCTTAACACCCTCTAAAACGGTAATAGTTTCGTCAACCTTACCGCCGCACGGCCAATCACCGTGGATTGCGCCTGTATCGGCATTCGGACCGATAACCGCAACGCGCTTTATATCCTTTGAAAGCGGCAAAATGCCGTCGTTTTTAAGAAGAACTGCGCTCTGCTCCGCTGCGTATCTTGCAATAGCTCTATGCTCAGGTCCAACCTGAACGCGCTTTGACTCCTCTAAATCAACTGAGCGGTACGGATTTTCAAATACGCCAAGCTCTTCCTTTAATTTAAGCACGCGAAGAACCGCTTGGTCGATTTGCTCAATAGTTATTCTGCCTTCCTCTAAAAGCTCCTTTAGGTGGTTTGCATAGCAAGGTGACATCATTTCAATGTCGGAGGTTGCTTGCATTGCCTGATATGCACATTCCTTTCTGTCCTCACACGTGCCGTGCTTTATCATTTCCTCAAATGCGCTATAGTCGCTGATTACTACGCCGTCAAAGCCCCATTCGTCACGCAAAACGTCCTTAACGAGCCACTTGTTGCCCGAGCAAGGAACGCCGTCAACGATATTAAATGCGGTCATAAGCATTTTAACGCCTGCATCAACCGCCGCCTTATATGATGGGAGATAGTACTCACGAAGCGTTCTTTCGCTCATATCAACCGTGTTGTAATCTCTGCCTGCCTCTGCCGCGCCGTATGCCGCAAAGTGCTTTACGCAAGATGCAATATTATATTTGCCCATATCGCCCTGGAAGCCCTTTACGGTTGCCGCCGCCATCTTACTGTTAAGATATGGGTCCTCTCCGCTTGATTCCATAACACGTCCCCAACGCGGGTCGCGCACAAGGTCAACCATAGGGGCGAAGGTAACGCCAACACCGTCAAGCGCGGCTTCCTTAGCCGCCATAGCTGCAACGTCGTGTGCAAGCTGTGGGTCGAATGATGCGGCAATGCCGAGGTTTATCGGATAAAGCGTTCTGTGTCCGTGGATAACGTCCTGCATAAACACAGGCGCAACCTTTCTTTTACTGTGGTTTAAGAAGTTTGTTTGAGCGTCAATCATAGTTTGCGCGCCAACGAGGTTAAGAAGCGTGCCAACGTCGTATATGTACTCCTTGTCAAGCTTCATCGTACTGTCAGGACCTGTTACGATATTAGTGCCGTCAGTCTTTAAGTACGTCATTGTTGTCATTTGGACAAGATGGTATATCTTCTCCTCAAGTGTCATTTGACTTAAAATTTCTTGTGCTTTCATTGTTCTCTCCTATTTATCGTTTGTTTTATCAAATTCTATTCTAAATTTACGCCATCTCTTAACTGCCGTAAAGCAAATTATGCAAGCGACGGCGGCAATAATTGCCCAAATTATAATTGTCGTTCCCCAATCCTTCAAGGCTGAGAAAACGTAAATTGAAATCGCCGCGCCAACGTATGTGCAGGCGTTCATAATTCCCGAATAGGTTGCAACCTTGCCCGTGTTTTTGAAGCGCTTTGGCGCAATAGCAATAAGCATAAGGTTTGTGCCGTGCATACAGGCAACGAGAAGTGACATAAAAAGTATTGAAAAAATCGCAATTCCGAATACGTTTGAAACATAAAGAAGCGCACCAAAGACCGCGGCGAGCAGGAAAATGAAGCCTGCTGAGAATACCTCGTCCTTAAAGAAGCGGCGGTTTATAAAATCAAACACGGTAAAGCTAATCATACTGAAAATTGCCAAAATAACCGTTATAAAAATTGAAAACTCCTCAGGGAGTGAAAACACCTCGTGTAAATACGAAGGCATCCACGTTGTAACTCCGTCACGCAAAGCACCCTGCATAATAATTCCCACCATAATGAGGGATAGCGGTAAAAATACGTAGGTGGGCGCTCTTTTTTTGATATTTTCGCTTGCTTTTGATGTTTTGTCAGGCTCTCGGCACGGAATAGGTGCTTTTTTCTCAAAAAGCTTCGGTGCAAAAATGAGCCAAACGACCATAATTGCAAGACCCAAGGCGGCGCAAAGAAGCATAATAACGCGCCAGCTCATAACAAGAAGCAGCAAGGGACACGCAAGGTACAAAAGAATTGTAGCAATTGACGAGCCCCAGGTAACGCGCACAGAGGCAAAGGAATATTCCGCCTCGTTAAGATTAAGCGACATTATGCGTACAATTGGCGGCCAAAACATTGCGTGCGCAAAGCCGTTTATGCCCCAAATCACCGTCATCAATAAAACGCTTGACGTAAAGAAAAACAAAATATTGCAAATAGCCGCAAGCGCAATTCCCGCGGTAATCATAATGCGCGGCTTGATTTTATCGCCAAGCACACCGCAAATAATCTGTCCAACGCCGTAAGCAACCGTCAAAGCGGTTACGATAACGGCAAGCTCCTCCTTCGGACGCGATAGCTCGGAGCAAACCTTAACTATTAAAACCGTAAAGTTTATTCGCATTACGTAGCTTGAAAAATATACGAGAGATAAGAGCCACGCAATTGCCCTTACTCTACCCTTTATCTTTGTCATTTTTTCTCCTTATACTGTGTTTCGGTTTCGCGACTGTGTCAATTATTTTTGAAACGTTTTATCTTTTAATTTCGGTTTTACGACTGTGTCAATGCCCTTTCAAGTACGGGTTCGATGACCTCTGCCATCTTATAAAATCCGAGGTCGGTTGGGTGGATTGTGTCTGTAAAGCAAACGCCCACGTCGTCAAAATCCTTGAAAAATTTCTCGCCATCCACGAAAAATACGTTTTTATCGCCGTTTTTCAATGCATTTTCGTACGTTTGCTTTATTATATCGCGGCGTGCGCGTGCATCCTCGTCAAAAACGGGAGTCGGGCGCGAAACCATAACTATCGGCGTGGTTGGATGCGCCGCTCTTATTTTCTTAAAAAACCTCTCATGCGTTTTTTCAAGATATTCAGGGCTTGGCGCGTTGTGGTCATAGTCGTAAACAAAAACAGAAAAATTAAGTGAATTTATATACTCTGCCATTTCGTCCTCTGCGCGGCATGAGCCTGAAAAGCCGAAATTTATATAGTCAAAATCAAGGTGGCGCGAGGTGAGATTTACGTAAGACGCACAAATATTTGCAGCGTGCGCACACTCCGTAATTGACGAGCCGTAGAATAAAACCGGAGTAGTATATTTATACGGTGTCGCCGCTTCTACGGAATACCCGTCCTTAGTTTCGATTTCGACACTCTTTATTATCTCGTTTCGCGGTAAAAACACCGTGATTTCATCCACGCCCTCGCCTTTTTCAAACGTGCGGTACAATTTTTTCGCCTCGTAATTAGGCGGTGTGACAAGACCGAGAAGGCGCGATTTTTGACGCTCTCCGAGATATACAAACGCACCCTGCGCGGAATAAATCGACATTCCGATATCGGGCGAGAGCGTTTCAAGCTCGATAATAATTTTGAACCAAGGGGAGGCGGTTCTAAAACAAATTCTTCCCCCGGGGGTGCGCCTGCCAAGAAAGGAAAGGGACGGTATTTTTTCACGCACGTCGCTCGGCACTCGCTCAAATTCCCTTGTTTTATCAAAATTCGGCACGCCGAAAACAAGCCACGGCATATCCTTAACGTTATAAACCATATTCAACCCTCTCTTGAAAGCATTTTTTCAAAATATATCTATATAATAGCACAAACGCACGCGCGTGTAAATATATATTTTATTTTATAATTTATTTTCCTTACGTGTTAATATAGAGTTCTACGCCATGTCGGTTATTTGCTTAGCATTATTTTTTGTAAAGTCACTAAGAACGTATGAACGTATTCGCTCTTTTACGATATTAGGCACCAAAAATCCGTTCAAAGCAAGCTTTGCGCACCTGTTTATGACCGTTTTGTTTGTAACACCTATTTTTTTGCTGATTTCAATTGGAGTAAATTCATAGATGCGATTTGAAATAAGAAATTTCAAAAATTCCTTTTCCTTAAGGTTCAAATAGGACAGACTTCCTGCAATATTATCACAAGAGCCTTCCTTCGAGAGCTCACAAACCTTTTTAGAATATAATTCGACCATACGTAAAAAATAGTTAACCCAAATTTCGGGATGAGGAGGATTTTCTCTGCCCGAATAGTATAAAGCGGGCAAGCCCATTTGCAAAGAAGAATAATATTCGTCTGAGTCATAGGCGAAATATTCCTCAAGTGAGCCTATACCACCAAAGCCGTAGCCGCATAAATCAAGCACATATCCCGACATAAGCCTTGCAGTTCTGCCATTACCGTCCTCAAACGGATGAATTGTAACCAATTGATAATGCACAACTGCCGCTACTATAAGCGGATGATCGTCAGTAGTATTTACATATTCTACAAGCTCGTCAAGAAGCGCGGGTATTTCCGAATGCTCAGGCGGTATATATTCCGGTACGCCGCTTTCCACATCGTAAACCGCGAATAATACGCCCGGTGGCATTTGTCCCCTTATTCCGATTTTCTCCCTTGATGCGCCCTTTTCAACCAATGCTTGTATTTCAAAAATAAGCTCCTTTGAAAATGGGCACTTGCTTTTTGCTTTTTCTTCAAGCACAGTAAGCGCGGAATAATAGTTTCTTATTTCCTGCTCAGGCTTCAAAAAATGCTTATGAGAGTCGCTTTCCACAGCCTCGTTCGCTTGCTTTTCCGTGAGCGGATTGCCCTCTATTTTGTTGGAGGCATAGGAGCTTTTTTTCTTTGAATTTTTACGAAGCTTATTTCTCGTAAGCGGTGGCAAATCAAAAGTACCTAAAAGAAATCGGTTTTCTTCAATTTTTGAAATTCTTCTCAAAATTTCATTCGATAAAGCTACTTTTATCATATCCCTACTCCTTTTGCATAATATACATTTATATATTAGTATTATACCACAAGTAAATTAAAAATTCCACTAAAATTTCACTATTTTTCACTATATTTCACTATTTTTTCACTATTTTTCACTAATGAAAAAGGCGAGGTTTTTCCTCGCCTTCTGTTTTATGCTAATTTCTTTTCAAGGCGCGCACGTATTTCCTTAATAAAGGTAATCGTATTAACCGCCGTTGCCTTTGTGCCTGCTTCAACAAGTCCAACTAAGTCCTTTGTCATAATGCCGTCGTTTAAGGTATCAATGCACGCTTCCTCTAATTTGCTTGCAAAATCAACGAGGCTATCAAGCCCGTCAAGCTCGCCGCGCTTTTTAAGTGCGCCGCTCCAAGCAAAGATTGTTGCCATTGGGTTGGTTGATGTGTCCTCACCCTTCAAGTAACGGTAGTAGTGTCTTGTAACCGTGCCGTGTGCCGCCTCGTATTCAAACTTTCCGTCAGGAGAAACAAGCACGGACGTCATCATAGCAAGAGAGCCGAACGCGGTTGAAACCATATCGGACATAACATCGCCGTCGTAGTTTTTGCACGCCCAAATGTAGCCGCCCTCGGAGCGAATAACTCTTGCTACCGCATCATCGATAAGGGTATAAAAATAGGTAATACCGAGCTTTTCAAACTCTTCCTTGTAGCACTCGTCGTAAATCTCTTGGAAAATGAGCTTGAAGGTTTGGTCGTACTTCTTTGAAATTGTGTCCTTGGTTGAGAACCAAAGGTCTTGCTTCGTGTTTATTGCGTACTTAAAGCAGGAATGTGCAAAGGAGCGGATTGAGGAGTCCTTGTTGTACTGACCCTGCAATACACCCGCGCACTCAAAATCGTAAATCTGCTCGCGGAATTTTTCCTCTCCGTTTTCGTTAACGAATGAAAGGTACGCCTTGCCCTTCTCCTGTGCTCTATACTCCGTTGCCTTATATACGTCGCCGTATGCATGACGTGCAATTGTTATCGGCTTTTTCCAGTTGCGAACCGCAGGCTTAACCGAATCGATAAGAATAGGTGCGCGGAAAACAGTACCGTCTAAAATTGCACGGATTGTGCCGTTAGGGCTTTTCCACATCTCAGTTAAGTTATATTCCTCAACTCTTTGCTTATTCGGTGTAATTGTTGCGCACTTAACGCTAACGCCGTACTTTTGGTTCGCGTAAGCCGCGTCAAACGTAACCTTGTCCTTTGTGCGCTCGCGCTCGGGCAAGCCAAGGTCGTAATATTCCGTTTTCAAATCAACAAACGGTAAAAGAAGCTCGTCCTTTATCATTTGCCAAATAATTCTTGTCATTTCATCTCCGTCCATTTCAACGAGCGGAGTTACCATCTTAATCTTTTCCATTTTTCTCTCCCCATTTCAAAAGATATGATTTATTATAATACACGCGTCAAGCTTTTTCAAGGTTTTTTTGCGTTTCGTGCTTATTTTACAAATTTTTCTTGCAATATTACGCCTCTAAATTTATAATATAGTTGTCAGCTTGGCTTATTTTTCCAATTTTTACATAGAAGGGGGCGAGAAAATGGAAGAAAAAAAGCGTCTTGACTACGTTGATTATTTGAAGGCAATAGGAATTTTCTTAGTTGTGCTTGGGCACTGTCTGCCCGCTTACACCGTTTTAAGAACGGTTATTTATTCGTTCCACGTTCCGCTTTTCGCTTTTGCAGGTGGGCTTCTTGCTAAAGCTCCGAAAAGTATAAGGGAGCTTTCAAAATCCGTTTTACGCTTGCTCACCCGTCTTTTAGTGCCTTACCTTATTTGGTACTTGGTTTCCTGCATACCCTATATGGTGAAAAACTGCCCCTTCAAAACCGACTACGGCTTTTGGGAGCTTGTCAAGATTTTCTTTTTGCTCGGCGGCAGACCTAACTGGAACGCGGCGCTTTGGTTCATCCCCTGCTATTTTATAGTTTCGTTAATTTTCCTTTTCACAAGCTATTTTGCAAGGGAAAACAAATTTGTCGTTTTAGGCGTCGGCTGTGCTTCGTTTTTAGGAATTATCATTCTTGAATTGACTGACAAAACGGTAAATCTTTTCGGCTTTACCAACATTTTCAGCATGCACAACGTGCTTTTGCTATTTGGATTTTTTGCCTTTGGCTTCTGTCTTTCGGGCGTTATTCGCTATATTAGCGAGCGCAAGGAAAAGCCGCACAAAAACTATATGCTTTATATCGCGCTTGGAGTATTTGTTTCTTCTATTATACTAAGCGCATTTCTAAACCGCGACTCCTCGCGCCCCGGCGGATATTTTGGACTTAGCGTGCTGAACTTAAACTACAATAACATTTTAATTTATATTCCGCTTGCGCTTATTATAATTATTTCTCTTACGTTTGCCTGTGCGCTTTTGCCGCGCAATCACGTAGTAAGAATGATGTCGGGCAGCTCACTTTTCATTATGTCAACGCACTACTTCTTTTTCCTCTCAAAATTCCACACCACCCCCTCGTGGAAGGCGGGAAAATGGGAGGCTGCGCTCCACCTCGGTATGCGTGAGGGCGTTTTCATCACCGCCGCTTTCATTTTAGTCTTGCTTATTTTGTACGCGATACGCAAGCGCGTAAAATGGTTTAGCAAGCTGCTTTATTTCTTTGGAATTTAGTAAATAAAAGCCGACTGCAAAGTCGGCTTTTTTCGTTTATGTAATTATTTATAACGGTGAGATTCAAACTCTATTCCGGGTACGGTCATAATAGCATAATCGATATAAAAATCGTTGCCCGTTTCTTCCGTTTCCTTTATAACAAGGATTGAATTCGTTTGATAGTACATTGCGCCCTCGTGCATATTGAGCGAATTAAAGAGCGTAACGTAGTACCTCACGCCGTCCTCGACGTAGGTCATCTGCAAATCCTTGGAGTGATAGTTTCTTGAACGGTATCTGTTAAGTGCCTTAACTCCTATGTTTTCACCCTCGATAAGTCCGTCAAAGATTGACCAGTCAGGACCGGGTGTTTGCATATGAAGGTTGTTTTCGGGATTACCGCTTTCAAGGAATTTCACGGAAAGAAGGTCAAGTATAATTTTACCTACCGAAAAGCCCTTGTGAACGTACTTGGGATTATTCCAAAGCAGCTCAATATATCCGTCGTCATCATGTGAATTTACAAGCTTCGTTACGTACCTGCAATAGGGATTATACTCATTATCCCAAATCGAAGCCTCGCTTCCCAAGGGGGTAAAATAAAGCTCGAAAACCTCGTCGTCCTCCGTGCCGATATAAACTATCTGCTCATCATATGGGATTTCGTCCCCTCTGCCCGCCTTGATTAAATCTATTTGGTCGCGCGTTCTTAGCTGTGCAAGACGGCGGAACACTAAAATTCCCTCTTGTGTATTGAACTGAGAAATAAGCTGTGTAAAGTTGTACGTCACACGGTATAATTCGTCGTGGTCACAGATTACCGCGCCGCTTTGAACGTAGTCAAGACCGTTTTTGCCCTGATAGTCAACGCCGTCAACGTTTGTGCAGCCAAGCCAAACCGCTGTACCTCTGTCGTTGCCCTCTCTGTCGATATAATTCGACACCGTGCAGGACTTTAAGTGCATCATATCCGTGCCGCCCTTATCAAGCGACCACTCGGTTTTTTGCACAACCATATAGTCAGAAATCACCTTGCCCTCAATATAACAGGGGTCGCTAAGGTGCTTCTTAAAATAATCGTAAAACGGCTCGTCTCCCTTTTTCTTTGTTGCCGTTATTTTTACCGAGCTTGCGTTTGCGTGACCGATAACCGTTACGTAAATTCCCTTCCTCGCCGCCTCGCAAAGCAAGTGACTTAGACGGTAGTAGCCCGTTTCCTCGTCGTAGTCCTTATCGTATAAGCATTTAAGCTTACCGTAGTCCTCGCTTTCCTCGTCAAGACAAGCGGCAAGCGTGCCTGACAAGCGGTACGAGGTGAGCGTAACGTAAACGTCCCTTTCGGGATACTTGTCCTTATATTTTATCGCCTGCCAAACCATTTGAATTTGCGCGAAGTTCGGGTTGTTTTGCACCTCGCCCTTAACGCGGAACGAAACGTAAACGCTAACGTCCTTGCCGTTTATATTTTCATAAACGATCTCGTTTCGGCTAAGATAGTTATTGTCCTTAATTGAAATAACCTCGTCGCGCTTGTTTAATTCATCAACCGTCGGAGGCTTTGGCGGTGGGGTGCTTTCGCCCCCACCTGTGTCCGTGCCTGTATCTGTACCTGTGTCCGTGCTTGTGTCGCCGTTTCCGCCCGAGGTGTCACTCTCCGTACCGCTTGACGTGTCCGTGTCGTCGCTTGGCGCGTTGCACGCCGCCGTTAGCAGCGTTGATAACAAAATGAGCGCACAAAGGAGAAACGATAATATTCTTTTATTCAATGCTTTTCTCCTTTAACCCGTTATTTCAACGAGATAGCCCGATTTTTTCTCAAAAATTTCACCCTCGGGATAAGTAAATTTGCTTGTGTTTATCTTCACCTCATAGCCTAAATAAAGCGAATATCCGTTTGCGTCATTGCTGTCGCCAATCTCACCGCCGTTAATTACAACCGTCGAGGTGCCGATATATGCAAATCCACCGTTTGTTTTGGCTTCATTGCCCGCACCGCTAAGCTCGTTTATCGTTACCTCTGCGCTTCCTGCGATGTAGAGCGCACCGCCTGAGGTATTTGTAGTGTTTTCGTTTGCGGTGAGCTTATCGATTTTACCGCCCTTAAATGCGTATAGATAAACCGCGCCGCCATTCGAGCCCGCATGGTTGGAGGTTGCCTCAATTGTACCGATATCAACCGTTACCTCAGCACCTCTGATATAAAGTGCGCCGCCGTAGTTAGTCGTTGCTTCGTTATTATTTGCGACAATTTCATTTGCCACAAAATCAGTTGCGGTATTGTAAATATAGATTGCACCGCCGCCTGCGTTTGCCTTATTTGCCGTGAAGATATTTGAGGTAATCTTAGTTCCCTTGCCTATTGCAAGTGAACCCTCGCCCGCATTTATCGCACCGCCGTTACCGCTTGTTATTGCACCGTCCTTGGTGTAGCCAAGTGCTTCGTTTCCATTTGCCGAAATACCGTTTACCGTAACGCTTGCTCCGCCAAGAATACCGATACCGCCACCGTGTGCAGACCTGTTACCGTTCAAGGTAAGGTCGGTTATTGTCACCTGCGCGCCGTCTGTAATATAAATACCGCCGCCGAAGCCGTCTGCCGTATCAAGCGTAGATGCGTTGCCCGAAATTTCAATATCGTTTCCGTTAGCGGTTGTTGATGCGCCCGTTACGTAAATACCGCCGCCGAGGCTTGCCTCGTTAGACTTAATCACACTCTCGGTAATTTCAAGGTACGTGCTGCCTATCCAAATTGCACCGCCGTTTGAGCTTGCGGTATTTTCCGTAAACTCCGCACCGCTTACAATAAAGCTTGAATTTGAGTTAACCGCTACCGCACCGCCGTGCTTTGATGAGTTGCCCTTGAAAATGTCGCCACTTGATGTATAAGTGGTTTTCGTTAAGTAAATAACGCCGCCGTAGTTACCTTGGTTAGTGTTATTTATAAAGCTTGATGCGCTTGTGGTTACGTTTGACGTGGTTGAGTAAATTGCACCGCCGTTGCCGCTCGATACGCTACCGCTAACCGTACAGCCCTCAAGCGTTACGGTTGAGGTGTTTATATAAATTGTACCGCCTGTGCCTGTACCCGAGTTATCCTTAAATATACAGCCGTTAAATACCAAATCCGAGCCGCGCACACCTACTGCACCGCCACAGTTACCCGTGTTTTTCTCAAAGGTCACGCCTGAAATTTGCGCTTCGGTTTTATAAATATAGATTGCGCCCGCGCCGTGTTGATCCTTATTCAATGCTCCTATATTTTCGGAAATTACGTTACCCTCGCCGCTTATCGTGATAAGCGTTGCTTCATTTGCGTAGATAAATCCACCGCTTAACGCTTCGTTCTTCGTTGCATTTACCTTTTGGAGTGATAAGGTTGAATTATTCGTTATATAGAATGCGCCGCCGTTTTCGTTTGATTTGTTTTGTGTGAAGGTGTTGCCAACGGTATCAAGTGCTTCAACCGTTACAACTGAGTAGCCTGCCATTAAGAAGCCGCCTATATCAGCGGTATTGCCACTTGCCCTCACACCGCGGAAAATTGCAATCGAGGTCGAGTTAAAGAAGAACGCGCCGCCTTGTCCGTTTACGTAAACCTCAGCTGTCGTTTCCTCGCCTGTTGCTTCATCGGTTACGACGTCTGTTCTTGTATAGCCCGTTGCCTTGTTGCCGTTAACGCTTACGTTTTCAAATGTAGCGGTTGATTTCGAGGTATACATAACGCCGCCGTTTATCTTAGCTACGTTATTTGTAAATTCGGTGTCTACGGCTTTAAGCTCAGAGCCTGAATAAAGTGAAATTGCACCGCCGTAAACCGCTTCGTTTGAATTAAAGATAGAATTTTGAATTACTATATCGGTGTTCGATGCGTAAATTGCACCGCCGCCGTATTCGCTCTCGGCATTTGATACGTTTGACTTAAACGTAACGTAGCTTGCTCTTATAAGCGAGCGCACGGCTTCGTTTTCTGTGGCTTCCTCGCCTGTTGAAGGGTCAGTCACCGTAATTTCGTGCGAGCCGATATACGCGCAGATTACACCGCCCTGTGCGCCCGAGGTATTACCCTCTATAAGAATGCCCCTTACCTCGTTGCCGTTCAAAATGAGGCTTGCACCTTCAAGATAGAACGCGCCCGCGCTTGAATTTTCCGATTTGTTGTTTATAATTTTAGCTTCGCCGCCTGCGCTTGAAATTTTAACGCTTGAAAGCTCGGCATATAAGAAGCCGCCGTTGCTTGAGGAGGTGTTTGCATCTGCAATTACACCGTTTAATAAAACGTCACCGCTTGAAAGGAGCGCAACCGCACCGCCGCGATTTCCGCTGTTTTTAATAAAGCTTACGCTTGAAAGCTCTGCGCTGGCGCCGTTTGTTAAATAAATCGCACCGCCGTAGCCTGCGCATTGATTTTCCTCAAACACAAGGCTTGAGCCGTCAAATGAGCGAAGCTTTGCTTGGTTGGTGAGGTAAAGCGCACCGCCCTTGCTCTCTGCCGTGTTTCCAGATAACACTACGTCACCGTAGAAATGAATTTCGCATTTTGCGGTAAAGTGAGCAACAGCACCGTTTCCGTTATAATTTTTCGATACGCCCTCTCTGTCAACGTTATCTATAAACGTTGGAGTTGAATGCTCGGTTTTGAAAGCGTAGTTATTATTAAACGTTACGTTTCCAAGCTCGAAAATTGCACCTGAACCCTCAGCCTCCGACGTTGCCGATGCGGCAATTGCACCTCCGCGCGCCGCCGAGTTACCCTCAAAGATTGCTTCCTTGATATCGATAACGCGTACAACCTTGTCCGCCTCCGAGTAAGTGCCGTAAAGCGCACCGCCGCGGTCTGCCGCCATATTGTTTTTGAATTCCGCATAGTAAATTACAAGCTCGCCACCCGTATAGATTGCGCCGCCCATTTTGCCGAGCGCAAGGTTTTCTTCAAAGAGTGTATTTCCGTAAATTACCGTTGCGTTATTGTATTGGTGATAAATTGCGCCGCCACCCTTTGCGGTGTTACCACGGAAAATGACGTTAATTGCCTTGTTATCACCCTCGGGTGAGCCGATATAGTGAATGCCCGAGCCGTTATTTGAGCCGAAGAGTGCGCCGCCGTAGGAGCTTGCGTGGTTGCCCTCAAACGTACCGCCCTCGATATTGAAGGTGCGTGAGGTAAAGATAGCACCGCCGTAGCTTGCCTCGTTGCCCGAAATTTTACCGCCGTAGATATTTATTGCACCTATTGAATATATCGCACCGCCGTAGCTTGAATCACGGTATCCCTCAACTCTTTCCTCCTCAGGGGTTGCGGATGAATATTTTAAGTTAACCGAGTTGCCTGAAATTTCGCCGCCGTACATATTGAAAATACCGTCGTCGATAATTGCAACGCTACCGCCTATTAAGGTATTCTCACCCAATGCGTATTTGGGGTCGAGCGCGCGCTCATTTGAAAGCTTCTTGTTGTTTTTTATGACCGTGCCGTCGTAAATATTAACGGTTGTGCCGTTTAACACAAAGAACACCGTGCCGTGGACTGTGCCGTTTACGTTTTCACAGTTACCGTCGATTGTAAGCGTAAAGCCGTTTGGCTTAACGGTGATTTTCGGGAATTTTCCGCTTAAAATAGTGTTTTTGCCGTTTTCATCCTCGCCAAGCACGAAAATGTCGCCAAGGAAGCTAGCACCTCTTGTCAAGGTGTAGTCGCCGTCCGTATAAATTTCAGTTTCGCCCAAAACGTAAACCGTGTCGGTAATTTCAATATCTGCCGAGATAAGGAGCTTGTCAACTCCGCCCTCAAGTCTTGTTTTAAGCTCGTTGAAGGTGACAGTTGGGGCTACGTCAAATTTTGCCGTTATTTCCTTGTTCTCCGTTACCGCACCGCTTGGCGCAAACTTACTCTCTCCCTCGTACCAGCCAAGGAAATTGTAGCCGAGCTTTGTCGGCGCTCCAAGCGAATAAATACCGTCCTCGGGTAGATTTAATACGCTCTTTTCACCGTCTACGTCAAGTGTAATTGTATATACGATAGGAAGCTTGTCAAGCACGCCGTTTTCCGTTTCGCCGCAAAGAGCGCACTCGCGCTTTTTCTCGCCCGTGCTTTCGCAGGTTGGCTTCACCGTCGTTTGCCAATCTCCAAATGCGTGTCCGCCCTCGTCAAGCGGGTCAATTTCAGCCACGTCGTAAACCCCACAAAGAGTGCATTGTCTTTTCTTTTCGCCCTTTGTGGAGCAGGTTGGTTCAAGTGAAACAAACCAATCTCCAAATGAGTGCGCGTCATAGTCTATCGGAATTTCATTTTCCTCGTTCTCGTCACAGTAAACGCAATCGCGCATTTGCTTTCCTGCCTCTGTGCAGCTCGGCTCTGTAACCGTGTACCACGCGCCAAAGGAGTGTCCGCCTTCGTCAAGAGGTGTTAAAGCCTCGTATTCGGGCTTTTCGCAATACTGGCAAAATCTTACTCTTTGACCCTCGGCTGAGCAGGTTGGCTCTATTGAGATTTTCCATTCGCCAAATGAATGTCCGCCGACCTCAAGCTTTGGCACAATAGCTGTTTCCTTGCTTTTACAAAGCGTGCATTCTCTTTCCTTAGCTCCGTTTTTGGAGCAGGTTGGCTCTTTTGTAACCGTCCAATCGCCAAATGAGTGTGCGTTTATATCCATCGGCACGCCCTTGCTCTCTGCTTTTTGACAAACCGTGCAGGTGCGCTTTTCCTCGCCAAGCTCAACACAGCTCGGCGCTTTTACCGTTTCCCATTCGCCGTACGTATGAGTGCCTGTCGGTTGAAGCATTTTTGTATCAGGCTCGCCGCATTTTGTGCATACGCGCTCGCTGGCGCCGTAGCTATTGCAGGTGGGCGCCTTTGTTTCTTGCCACTCGCCGTACTCGTGGCTACAATCACACGATGAGAGGAATATTGCAAAAGCAACCGCCAATATAGCTATAACTAAAAGATAAATTTTCTTCATTTTTATTCTCCTTTACACCATTCTGAAGCCCTTGCCCTGAATGTCGCTTGAGTTTGTGATTATCGTAAATGCGTGTGGGTCTGTTTGCTTTAGGTAAACCTTCAAAATCGAAGCCTGCGTGCGGTTAAGCACGGTTACAATCATTTTCTTTTCCTCGTGGGTAAACGAGCCCTCGCAGCTCGAAACCGTAGCACCTCGGTGGAGCTTTGTGTGTATAAAGTCGCAAACCTCCTCGTGCTTGTCGGTTACTATAATAAAGCATCTGTTTAGGTTGATGCCGTCCATTACGTTATCGACGATGAACGATTTTAGGAGCAAGCCAGTTACGGAGCAAAGGAAAATAGTCATATAATTTTCAAGTCCGTGGAAAACGAACGGAGAAAGTGCAACTATTACCGCATCCGAAATAATGAGTGCCGTGCCGATATTCAGGTTGGTAAAGCGCTTAAATATCATAGCGATAATATCCGTGCCGCCCGAGGATGCACCCTGGCTGAAAAGCACCGCGCTGCCAAAGGCAATTGCGCCAATGGTTAAGAGCATCTCAAGAAACGGCTCACTTGTAAGGGTGAAGTAATTTCCGTTTGCATCCTTCATAGGGTAAATATATTCAAGCGCTATCACCACTGCGTTTAGGAGCATGCTTGAATAAACCGTCTTTATCGCAAATTTCTTACCGAAAATTATAAGTGCGACGATAAGAAGCGCGGTATTGAGAATTGACATAATCCACGATTCCGAAATTATGCCGCCGAAAAGCTCCGCAAGCAAAACCGCAAGCGAGCTGACACCGCCAATGGTAAAGTGATTTGGAAACTTAAAGAAATAAATTCCCGCACCTATTAAAACAGTGCCGAGCGTAATTAAGAGATACGACCAAGCTCCGCGCCAAAATTTCGCGCTTTTCGTTTGCGGCAAGGCGTTAACGTCGGGTGTTTCCTTTATTTTTCTTGGCTTTTCCTCAATGCCGTCAAGCCATTTTAGGTTAATTTTCTTTTTGCTTTTTCGGTTTTTATCCGCGTCCTTACCCACTTGCGGCGCTTCTGCGCTTTGCGCTACTTCGCCACCCTTGGAAGGGAAAATTTCCTTATTTTCGTCCATAAGTGCCTCCAAAACATAGTTAATCGATTTTATTATATAATATATAAAATAATTTGTCAAGTCTTGAAAAAGCTAAGTAAAAATGATAGAATATAGATACGAAAGCATTTTGATGACAGCTTTAATTAAAAACACGCAAATTTCACGGAGGCAAAAGTAACTTTATGATAAAAATCAAGCATCTTTTAACTAAGGACGGTGAAGCGCTTCTTAAATCAGAAAATCCGTCAAGCGAGTACGATAGCTACTATCCAAGAAAAATGATGCAAAGGGAGTCGTTTTTCTCCTTGAACGGCAAATGGAATTTTTCCTGTCAGGACTATAACGGCGAAATAAACGTACCCTTTGCGCCTGAATCAATCCTTTCGGGCGTTAACCGCGTTTTCAAAAACGGCGCACCCATTGTCTATAAAAAGCATTTTTCTCTCTCCGACACTTTCACAAGTGGAGGACTTGATGGAAAGCGCGTTATTTTGCATTTCGGTGCTATCGACGGTGTGTGTGCAATTTATCTAAACGGAACACTTCTCGGCACGCACTCGGGCGGATACGATAATTTTGAGCTTGATATTACAGATGCACTAAAGGACGAAAACGAGCTAACGGTTGAAGCGGTTGACGACTTAAATTCACACGTCCTCCCCTACGGCAAGCAAAAATACAAGCGTGGCGGCATGTGGTACACACCAACGTCAGGCATTTGGCAAAGCGTTTGGCTTGAATGTGTGCCGAACAAATATATAAAATCGATGAAAATTGACACAGGGTCCGACTTCTGCAAAATTTCATTTGAAGGCATCGACGAGGGCGAGGTTGTTCTTTCCCTGCCAAGCGGCGACAAATCTTACACAATTTCAGGGGGTAAGTGTGAATTAAATGTTGAAAATCCCATTCTTTGGTCGCCCGAAAATCCACATTTATACTACTTCACCGCAAAAAGTGGTGAGGACACGGTAAAATCATACTTTGCGCTTCGCACCGTGGAAATTAAAGACGTTGACGGTTGCCCACGCATACTCCTTAACGGCAAGAAGTATTTCTTTAACGGTGTGCTCGACCAAGGGTATTTTAGCGACGGAATTTACACACCCGCCTCGCCAAGCGAATACGAGCGCGACATTTTAGCTATGAAATCCCTCGGCTTTAATACGCTCCGCAAGCATATTAAGGTAGAGCCCGAGGAGTTTTACTACCAATGCGACAAGCTCGGTATGATAGTTTTTCAGGATATGGTAAATAACGGCAAATATTCCTTTTTGCGCGACACCGCTCTGCCCACAATAGGTATTAAAAATCTACGTGAAAAAAAGCGCACACAGAGTGAGCGCGATGCCTTCTACGAAGGAATGAAAAAAACAACAAATCAGCTATATAACCACCCCTGTGTAGTTTATTACACCATTTTTAACGAGGGCTGGGGTCAATTTAACGCTGACAAGATGTACCGCCTAATGCGTGAGCTTGACCAAACTCGCATAATTGATTCAACCTCGGGTTGGTTCAGAAAAAACGAAAGCGACGTAAACAGCTTGCACGTTTATTTTAAGGAAATCAAGCTCCAAAAGGAGCAAACGGGAAAGCCTATTGTTCTTTCGGAGTTCGGCGGCTATTCCTACAAAATCAAGGAGAATTCCGCCAACCTTGAAAAGACCTACGGCTACAAGAAATTCGAGATGGAAAGCGAGTTTGAAAACGCACTTATAAGCCTTTATGAAAACGAGGTAATTCCAAACGTGCAAAACGGCTTGTGCGCTGCAATTTACACTCAGCTTTCAGACGTTGAGGACGAAACAAACGGCTTCTTGACCTATGACCGCCGCGTGTGCAAGGTCAACACCGAGCGCGTGCGACAAACGATGGAAAAATTAAAGCCTTAACCGCACAACCGAGCATATCACAACACAAAAAAAGCGCACCCTGTGTCAAAAAACCGACACAGGGTGCTTCATTTCATCAACCGAAGGTTGTATATCATCACACGAATGTGTGTATATCACCAACCGCAGGTTGTATATCATCACCGTAGGTGTATATCATCACACGAATGTGTGTATATCACCAACCGCAGGTTGTATATCATCACCGTAGGTGTATATCATCACACGAATGTGTGTATATCATCACCGCAGGTGTTTATCATCACGCATTTGCTTGCATATTGTATTCGCTCAATTCATCGAGCGACGGCACGGACATTTGTGCGCCGCGGCGTGTGCAGGCAATTGATGCGGCGAGTGAGCCAAACGCCATAGCCTCCTCTACCGTTTTTCCGCTTGCAAGCTTAACCGAAAGACCGCCCGAGGCAGTATCTCCCGCCGCGGTTGTGTCAACCGCCTTAACCTTAATGCATGGGTAGATTTTTGCCCCACCCTGTGTCGCAATTTCGTAGCCACGCGCGCCAAGCGTTGTAATTACCGTCTTTATTCCCTTTTCAATCAGAGCGTCTTTTCCACCTAAAATGTCAAGCTCCGTTTCATTTGGAGTGATAATATCAACAAAGCTAAGATATTTTTCAATTTCTTTGTTTGCGGGTGCAGGATTTAATACAACCATAAGTCCCTTTTTCTTTGCACTTTCAAGCGCGTAGCCAATAACGTCGATAGGACTTTCAAGCTGAGTTAAAAATATATCGCCCTCGCTTGCTTTTTCAAGGAAAATATCTATATCGTCCTTTGTTACAAGTGCGTTTGCGCCGCTATCAATAATAATACGGTTTTCACCCTCCGTCACCACAATTACAGCCACACCTGTGGATGAATTTGGCACTTTTTTGACAAATTCCGTGTTCACGCCAACGCCATTTAGGCTCGCCAGTAGTTCTTCACCGAACGAGTCGTTTCCGACTGCGCCGCACATATAAACCTCACCGCCAAGCTTGGCAGCCGCGTATGCTTGATTTGCGCCCTTGCCGCCTGCATTCGTCATAAAATCACTGCCCTTTATTGTTTCTCCGCCGACGGGCATATACGGCGCATTTATAACAAGGTCGTAGTTCAAGCTGCCAACAATAAATATTTTCTTCATTTTTCTCTCCGTTTAAGAATTTATTCTTAAAATCATTATATATTATTTTGCTTTTTTTGGCAAGTGCTACTTGACAAATATAAAATAAAATATTATACTTCTCTATGATTTTATTTTAATGGGAGGATTTTATGAAGGAAGCAAACGAAAAAAGAGTGCGCCACGCCTCACTGCGCGAGCTTTTGGTTCAAATCAGACTTCGCACGTTTAATTTTATTAAGCGCAACGTGGTTATGGTTATCGCACTTATCTTAGCCGCAATAACCTGCTTTATCGTCCCACCCGACAAGGAATATATTTCATATTTCGATTTTAAGACACTCTCCTGCCTCTTTACCGTTTTGGCGGTTGTGTGCGCCCTTAAAAACATCAAGTTTTTCTACATAATCGCAAGGAAAATTGTTTCCGTTTTCAAAACCGCGCGTATTTCAATTTTAGCACTCGTATATATTACCTTCCTTGGCTCTATGCTTATTGCAAACGATATGGCACTTCTTACCTTTTTGCCACTCGGCTTTTTCGTTTTACACTCAACGAGCAAGGAAAAATACATGCCGTTTACCTTCATTATGCAAAACATATCGGCAAACCTTGGCGGTATGCTCACTCCGTTTGGCAATCCGCAAAACCTATACCTCTACTCATTTTTCAAAATTCCCACGCTTGAATTTATGGGAATTATGCTCCCGTCCTTTCTCCTCTCGGTGCTTCTTATCACCGTTTGCTGTCTTATTTTTGTCAAGGGCGAGGTGCTCGAAATTCAAAACGAGGAGGTTAAGCTACCCAAGGCGCGCACGGTGATTTATCTTTTGCTTTTCGCGCTTTCAATTCTCGTCGTTTTCCGCGGAATACCGTACCCCATCGGACTTATTATAGTGATGCTCGTGCTTATTTTTATGGACAGACGGGCACTGCTCAAGGTTGACTATCCCTTGCTCCTTACATTCGTTTTCTTCTTCATTTTTGCAGGAAATATGGCAAGGATAGACGTAGTTCGCGACTTTTTCAGCTTTCTTTTAGAAAAAAACACACTCATTTTCTCAACGTTTTCCTGCCAGGTCATCAGTAACGTGCCGAGCGCAATTTTGCTCTCGCAATTTGCAAAAAATTACCGCGAGCTGCTTATCGGCGTAAACATCGGCGGCGTCGGCACACTCATTTCATCGCTTGCAAGCCTTATTACCCTGCGCGAGTATATCAGCCACAATCCCCGTGGCACTATAAAATATATCCTCAAATTCAGCGCGTTTAACTTCGGCTTCCTTTTTATACTTTTAGGATTTAACCTACTGTGGCTTTGGATTTTTTAACATTACAGATAATTAACCAATCCCTCCGTCACGATAAATCGTGACACCTCCCTTTGCACAAAGGAGGCAGGGGCTCCATTATTATCCTACTCGGCTTCAACCTTCTCTGGCTTTGGATTTTCTAAAATTCTTATACAAAAAGCATCAAGCAAAAATCGCTTGATGCTTTTATCTTATTCGTATTTATCGTAAGAAAAGCTTTTCATAAATCGCTTGAGCAAAAAAGCACAAAAATATGGAAAGGTAAATATTTTGTCGCTATAACCGATGTTATTGTAAGAAAACTTAAAGCCGAATTGAATGTCGGGATATCTGTCAGA
>JBGVIN010000080.1:0-2357 GCA_045123255.1 Eubacteriales bacterium | reverse complement strand
TTGAAGGCTACCAGTTAAGAATTGATAGCGAGCGTGCAACCGTTATCGAGGCGGTTTACGGCGATATTGACGGCGTAAAGGCGGAAACGGTAGCTGACGAATACGGCTATATTTCCGTTGACGTAAGCGAAAATCCTATCTACGTTATAGTTGATTAACAAAATCAACCGCACTTTAAGCAAATTCATAAAATTTATAGAAAAAGGACACTCTCGGGTGTCCTTTTCTCATTGATTGCGCTTGCTCTATTTCCATTTATTTACATTTTTGTATAATTTTTACAATTTAAGGCGCTAAATTTCGTTAATATTGACGAGGAAGTTTTTGTTGAAATAATTGGAAAAATATGGTAAAATTAAATCACAATTTACAATTTTTGGAAAAAGAGGTAAGAAAATGGAATTAAATGCTAAAATTTTAGTGGCTGACGAAAACGCAAGCACAAGGCACGCAACAAAGGAGGCTCTTTTGCGCCGCGGATACCAAACGGTTGACGAGGCACAAAACGGTGAGGAAGCACTTGTTAAGATTAACAGAAATCACCCCGATATTGTAATTTGCGATATTTGGCTGTCTAAGCTTGACGGAATTGGACTTATTCGCAACTGCAAGGGTATTAACTTTGCGCCTGACAAGGAGCCGTCCTTTATTATGGCTTCCTTAGTTTCAAGCCAAAGCGTTTTTGTTGATGCAACACGTGCAGGCGCAAGCGTTTGCCTAATGAAGCCGTTTGATATTAAAAGCTTGTACGAGCATATTGACACTATATACCGCCAACGAGTAGAGGCAGCTTCTATCGGTAAAATGTCAAGTGAGGACCTTGAGGCACAGGTAACGAAAATTATTCATCAAATCGGCGTGCCTGCACACATAAAGGGCTATCAGTACCTACGTACCGCAATACTTATGACCATATCGGACAATGAAATAATAAACTCGGTAACGAAAATTCTATACCCATCGGTTGCAAAGAAATATTCAACCACGACATCGCGCGTTGAACGTGCGATACGCCACGCAATTGAGGTTGCATGGGACAGAGGGGACGTCGATACACTAAACTCATATTTCGGCTACACCATTCAACAAGGCAGAGGAAAGCCAACCAACAGCGAATTTATCGCTATGATTGCCGATAATATGCGTCTTAAATATAGAATATTACGTTAATATATGTATTATTTGAACATATGTTGATTTGTTCATATTAAATTCAAAAATAAAAGCCACTATTTGAAGTGCTTTGTTGCTTCATTTAGTGGCTTTTTATTCTATATCGAAATTAGACTCGGAAAACAGCTCGTCATCTATAAATTCAGCAGGAGTCATGTCAAATCCCTTAGCAAGCATTATTATAGTTGTCAGAGTCACGGTTTTATTTCTTCCATTCATTATGCATTGCATACTGCCGTGCACTATGCCGGATTTTTGTTCAAGCTTATACTGTGTCATTTTCTTTTGAGCAAGCAGCTTTGCAATTCGCTTTGCAACCGCGTCATTAACAGTCATACAACACCTCCACAAAATTTACTATTTATATATTACCAATAAACCTTTGTAATTTTAAGAAGGTGTGCCTACATATTATGCTTGTTTTCGTTCTTTTTGCGTGATATAATAAGTAGGTACACCTTCTCACAACAGGAGATATATGATTGAAAAATCAGACTTGGTTTTCGCTTACGTCAATAAATCCTACGGCGGTGCATATAAAGCATATATTTACGCAAAGAAGCTTGGCAAGAAAATCATAAATTTAGCAGAGTGCTTTGATTGTTCCCTGACTTAGATTTTATAAAATACCGTTAATCACTCAAATAAGGTTTCGATAATTCTGTCGGAGCAGCTTGGAGAGTAGCGCCACGAGGAAATGTGCTTTTGCTTATTAGTGTCAATTTTATAATGCTTTTTGGTGTCAAGTGGCGGCAGGCTATCGTAGGTATCGATTATAACGAGCTTGATTTTCATTTTTTCGGGGATTATGCTTTTTATGTAAACCGCGCAGCTCTGCCCTACCTTCACTCCGTCCTTCAATTCGGCAAGTCCTGCAAGGTTGGGTGTTAGCTCAACGAAAACGCCGTAGCTTTCAATGCTCCTTATAATTCCAAAAACAGTTTGACCCGCCTCGTATTCATTTGCGTTTTCCTCCCAAGTGCCGAAAAGCTCCTTTGTGGAAACGTATATTCTACCCGTTTCGTAATCTATGCTTTTGACTATTACGTTTAATTCCTCGCGCTCGCTAAATCTTTCACGGGGGCTTGAAATGCGAGAAACAGACACTGAATCTATGCTCATAAGCGAGCAAATACCGCATCCGATATCCAAAAACGCACCGAAGCTTTCAAAATGTGTAATTT
>JBGVIN010000079.1:0-7545 GCA_045123255.1 Eubacteriales bacterium | reverse complement strand
CAAAGATATCGTTTTTACCGATAGTCTCCGCCTTAACTGCAAACACACCGTAGTTAACGGTTTCACCCGTGATTTCCATATACGCTTCAATTGCTTCGTCGTTCACTCTGTAATTTACAGAGTAAATAGCATCGCCGTACTGTGCCGCCGAGAAGCCAAGAACCACAAAGAGCGGTTCAACCTCTTTTAATACAGTTCCGCTTTGGCATCTTGAGCAAACGCTTCTTAAATATGATTTTTCAGTAAAGGATGTAAAATCGTATGTTTGCTCGGGAGTTAAATGATTGCCGCCATAAAGCAACTCGCATACGTTGTAACCGTATACAATGTGCTTGCCTGTTGCGTAAGCATCCTCGCTTCCCTCGTAAGTACCATTTGGTACTAAGCTGCTCACACCGCCCACCGACGTTGCATCTGAGAATGGGTTGCCTACTACACGGATTATTGCACTTTCTACCGTTTTGTTGTTTGAGAATAAGTTACCGCCTATTGACGTGATATTACCCGAAACGTCAACCGTTTTAATGTTACCTGACTTACCGCCTTGAACAGCAAATGCTTCCTTGCCGATAGAGCCAACGTTTGTACATATAATAGTTAAGCCCTCCGGTGCGCCTGCATCTCTGAATGCATATTCGCCTATTGAAATGCCTTGAAGCTCTACTCTTTGTAGCTTTTTCAAGCTTGAACACATGCTGGAGCCACAGCTTGCAGGTGCTGAAGTCGTATTAACTATTTTTACGCTTGTAAGGTTAGAGCAACCTGTGAAAAGTGAACTGCCAATTGATGTGATAGGACCTGAAATCTCAACTGATGAGAGGTTTACCATATTCTTAAATGCCATTTGACCCATCACTCCAACGTTTGTTGCAACAATCGTCAAGCCGCCGTCTACCAAGCCGTTTGCGCCTTGGAATGCGTAATCAGGCAAATCAATACCGTTAAGCACCGCTTCTCGTAAAACAAGGTTGCCGCTAAACATTTGACCGCCGTTTACTCTGTTTGCAGACAAGTTATTGATATAGATTTCTTCAAGCTTAGCACAGCCACCGAAAGGAGCGCCACCCATACCGGTAAACGGGCCCTCAAAGCGAAGCTCCTTCACAGCGGTGTTCAAAAATGAATTTCCGCCAATATAAGTTACATAGTCAAGCTCGAGCTTGAAGTATTCAAGAGTCGTTACGTTCTTAAAGGAGTAATCAGCAACGGTTTTAATTCCCTTTATTGTACCGTCAGCTTGCTTTTGCTGCTTAGCAAAAACCTTTTCAAGAGTTGGGTGACCTTCACTCTTTGGAAATCCTGTAGCTGTCAAAGGGAAAACTACCTCTTTAAGCGCGGTATAATTGCCAAGACCGCTCGTTGTCTTAATTCCCTCGGGAATATCAAGTGCAACAAGATTTGCGTGTGTAAAGGTTTCTCCAAGCTGCGTGCCAATCCAATCATATCTAAAGCCTGCACTGCCCGTTTTAGTTCTTATTTCGTGTCTTAGCTCGGTGCTACCGTTTGCTTGATAGATATAATAAAGAGGAATACGCACGTATGTTTCGTCTGCCTTTTTCAATACCGCGGTTGCGCTTGTATCGCTAAGGTCTGCCCAGTCAGGCTTAATCTCTGTTGAGCCATCATAAAACTTGGTTACTTCACTTGTGTAGTCACTTACAAAGCCTGATGCGCCCACGCTGATTGCGAAAAGGCAAGCAAAAAGTGCTACTGTCAAGATTGCCAAAAATAGCTTTTTCTTCATATTTTTTCTCCTAAAATCTAAACTATTTGACTTTATGTCAATTTTATGATACAATAAAATAAAGGAATATGCAAGGTATAGATTGACCGAAAAATAGTATTTTTTGACGGGAGGTGCTTTATGAAAAATATTTGGTATTACGTAAACGATACGGTAAACGGCTCGGCGCTACCGCCTGTTAGCCTTGGCAACCGTCAATCGGGTGACCTACCGTTGATGGTTAACTGTGCAGGCGCATACAATCAGCTCCCGAAGCACTACGACTATAATCCCAAGGGCAGAATTGACTATTATCTTATGTATATAGTTTCGGGAGAAGCTAAGGTTTATAACGAAGATAAATACGTTATCGCAAATGAAGGTAGCATAATAATTTTTCCGCCAAATAAGGGGTATAAGCACACAAACAAGGACGTACCGATTAGCTATTTTTGGGTGCATTTTACGGGTAGTGACGTATTAAACGTGTTGAACCGTTACGGAATAGAACTGTTTCCGTCAATAAACGTAGCGAGCGGCGAAAATAAAATTTCAAACCGATTTCAAAAGCTTTTTGACGGCTTTTCCAAGAACGACAAATTCAGGGATTACGACCTTTCTTCACTTCTTGACAGATTGCTCGTTGAAATAGGGCGTTCAATTTCCGTCGAGCAAGGCGAAAAAACACTTTTTGCAAAATCAATAAGATATATAAACGAGCTTTACAACAAGCCGATTAAAATAACGGAGCTTGCGAAAATGGAAAACGTAAGCATGACCACCTACAATCTTCATTTCAAAAAACAAATGGGAATGTCCCCAACTCAGTACATTATTACGCTTCGTATGCATTCCGCCAAGGAGCTTTTAGAGTCAAGCCAGCTTTCGATAAGGGATATCGGCTCAATGTGTGGCTATGACGATTTCAATTTTTTCACCAAGGTTTTCAAAAAGTATATCGGCAAATCCCCATCCGCATATCGCAAAAATATATAAAAATCATAAATGCGCGCGCCCTGTCTTGGCTATAATTTGAACAAAAAAGCAGAATTTCTCACCGAAATTCTGCTTTCTTTTTGTATAATTTATTCTTTTTTAATCAAAGTACGGTCCGAAAACGCTGCCCGCACTTATTGAAATATCGCCAACCCTGTTGCCGTCATTGTCGCTACCCTCGTTTATTGTGTAGCTTGGCTCTGCCGACATAATTATATCGCGCGCTTCAATTTGTGACACCTCGTATTTTGGAGAAGCATATTTCATTGTGCGCTCTCCTCTTTGTCCTTCGGTGCTAACTCAACCACCTCGTTATATGAAGCGAGGTAGTATTTGCCGTTTGTCGGCTCATCAATTTGAAGGTAGCTATACTCTACCTCGCCGTCCTTGGTTGTTTTCACAAATGCACCCATAGCGAGGTCAATATCCTTTTGTTTCTCGTCAAAGCCCATTATTTTTAGGTTGAAGAGGTTAAAGCCTGCGTCTGTGATATCTGCCGCAATCACGCCTTCTCTTTCCGCGCCGTTTTCATCAAAGATATCGTTTTTACCGATAGTCTCCGCCTTAACCGCGAACACACCGTAGTTAACGGTTTCACCTGTGATTTTTTCGTACTCCGCAATAGGCCCCGCATTCACCTTATAGTTAACGGACATCATATCTCCGTACTGTGATGCCGAGAAGCCGAGGTTTACAAAGAGTGGGTCTACTTTTTCCGTTACACAGTAGGTGCAGCCCTCGCTGGTGCAGGAAACGGTTTTTGTGCCCGCCTTATCAAAGCTTGCATAAACGATATTAACGTCAAGCGCGGCTTCTTCTGCGTGATTAACAACTGTTTCGCCGCACACACGGCAAACGCCTGCACATTCGTTAGAATTGTTCTCATCTATTTCGTGATTGCCATAATATACGTCACAAATATTAGTGCCAAAAATAACGTATCTGCCATCAACGTAGCTTTCCGGACTCGTTATATAGTCGTCATAAGAAATCATACCGTCCGCACCGATTGCATTTACAACACCGCTTAGATACTCTTCATTTGTTGTCACAAAGAAAAAGTATTTTCCCGTCGACTTAAAATCAAGTGTTTTTCCTGCGTCAACACACTCAAAAAAGTTTTCCTTAAATGAGGTTAAGTCAATCGTTGGATTATCGCCCAAGATGTAAATATTCGTAAGGCTTGTGCATCCTGCAAAGTTGCGTTGTCCCAAGCTTGTCGTGTTACCCATAATATAAATGCTTTCAAGACGAGCGCATCCGTTAAAGTTATCAACGCCCAAATTCGTTATGTTTGACGGAATAACAATTTCGGTAATCGCGGTTTGCTTAAAGCGATAGTTTCTGTTGCTGTTACATTTGAGTGAATAGCTCGTTCCGGGCGCCAATCTAACAGTATGCAAATTACTGCACTCCTGAAGGTTGCATACGCCGCCGAAGCCGCCTGAAAGGTCGGTACACTCGGACAGGTCAATGAGTCTTAAGCTCTTGCTCTTTTGGAACGTGTCACAAAAATCCTTCAAAATCTCATTGAAATAAACGTATTGCATTGGAGCAATGCCCAAGCCCTTGTTTATATATTGAAAGCTTGTAAGACCTCTGAGGTTCAAAACAACCACGTCATACGTTTTGTCATTTATCACCTCGTATTCCGAGCCGTTAAAAACGTGGAAATTAACGTCCTTTAGCTGTGTCATCCAGCTTTTGTCAATTGTATAGGTTACGTACGTGTCGTTATTCTCGTTTGCCCCGTTTCTGTTGTTTGGCACAGAGCTATATACGTTGTTTCCGTTTTCGTCAGTTCCGCTAACATACCAAATCAAAGGATTGTTGTCCTCGTCGTAAATCGGAAGAACCGTGCCGTCTGCAAGAGTGGCAGTTTCGTTATAATTTACGGTAGCAAACACTGAGGTTGCAAAAAGACAAGCAAATGCAAAAACGCAAAGCAATATAATTAAAAGCCTTCTTTTCATTCGTATTCTCCCTTCTAATACAAATATTCAATTTCATAATATAACGATTTCAACAATTATTCAAGTCAAAAAATGAATTCAATATAGACAAAATTTAGCTTTTTAGCGGTATAACATATATTGTTTTTATTTTTCGTGTCCGCGCCGCTTTGTGAAAAACCGCTGATTTTTCCGTTTTTTAGCATTTTATATAATGATTTTGGGGTTATTTTCTTTTATTGCGCATTAAACCGTTGATAACGCGAAACAAAAATGATATAATTAAAGCAAGACAAAATATATTTTGGGAGGCGGAATAAATGTTATATCAGGCACAGCATTCAACAACTACTGATAAGGTTACGCTTGAAGCAGGCAGCGACCTTGTTTTTCCAACTCACATTCATAGCAGCTTTGAAATTATAATAGCAACGCAAGGAGAAATAGAAATAACCGTAGGAAGCAATAAATACACAATTTCTAATAACGAATGCGTTTTGGTTTTTCCAAATCAGCTTCACGAAATCAAGGCAACGAGCCACGCAAATCACGCCATCCTAATTTTTTCACCATATCTTGTCAGAGCCTTCACTAAAAAGGTTGAAGCTCGCATTCCCGAAAGCAACAAGTTTTGCCTGAGCGATTTTCTCATTGATAAAATCACAAAGCTTGACGCAAATCACACCACTGTTGAATTAAAGGGGCTTTTGTACTCCATTTGCGGCGAATTTGACAAAAACGCTCAATATTTGGAATTCAACGGTGATAAGGACAACCTTCTTTTCAAGATTTTTAATTTCGTTGCTCAAAATTATAAAAAAAGCTGCTCTCTTTATCAGCTATCAAGCGAAATAAATTACAGCTACGTGTATCTTTCCAAGCATTTTTCTAAGCACACGGGCATCAGCTACACCGAATACGTTCGCCATTTTCGCATAAATGAAGCTTGCTATCTTTTGAAAAACACAAATCGCACGGTTCTTGACATAGCTTACGAATGCGGCTTTGACTGTTTAAGGAGCTTTAACAGAAGCTTCAAATCAGTAACGGGGGTCACGCCAAGCGCGTACCGAAGCCAAAAGCCAAGCAAGCAGTTAGCTAAAAGGTCATAGATTTTCAATAATCAAAAAATAAAAATCAACACACATTAAGGAGTTCACCATGGACAGACAAAGGGTTCTTGAGCATTTTGAAAACAACGGTGATTTTTTCAATAACGTAATTTACCCAAACATTGAAAAATACCGCAAGGGAGATATGACAGTTTCCGTAATTGACGAAAACGGAAGCGCTATACCCAACGCAAAAATTAAAATCAATCAAACTAAGCACGAGTTCAAATTCGGCGCTAATTTATTTATGCTTGACGAGCTTGAAACCGACAAGAAAAATGAGCTTTATAAAAAATATTTCAAGAAAATTTTCAATATGGCAACCTTGCCGTTTTATTGGAATGCCCTCGAGCCTGAAAGAGGCAAATCAAGATATGAAAAAAATTCAGAAAAGTATTATCGCCGTCCCCCCATTGATTTATGTATGGAATACTGCGAGGAAAACGAAATTGAGCCAAGAGAGCACGCACTTGCCTATGAGCATCATTTTCCGAATTGGCTAAGGGGCTTTTCCGTTAGCGAAATTAAAAAAGAGCTTGAACGCCGTTATGGGGAAATAGCAGATAGGTACAGGGACAAAATTCCCACAGTTGAGGTTACAAACGAAATGTTTTGGGATCATAACGCAGGCATCACCGATTTTTACAACGAAAACGACTACGTGGAATGGTGCTTCAAGTTAGCCGAGAGGTATTTCCCAAGCAATCAGCTTGTTATAAACGAATACACCGAAGCGTTTTGGGGAGATAACTGCCGTTCAACCGACAGGTACTATGCTTACATAGAAGCAAATATGCTAAAGGGCGCAAAAATTGATGCTATCGGCGCTCAATTCCATATGTTTGAGGACAGACAAAGCGAAATATCAAAATCGAGCTATCTTTATAATCCCAAATGTCTTTACGATCATATGAATTTGTACTCTAATTTGTCAAAGCATTTGCAGGTGACGGAAATTACAATCCCCGCTTATTCAGCCACACCACTTGATGAAAAAATCCAGGCTAAGCTTATTGAATACCTTTACACAGTTTGGTTTTCACATCCCTGTGTGGAGCAAATTATATATTGGAACTTAGTTGACGGCTACGCCTACGTAGAGGACCCAACGCCCGAGGCAATAAGACGCACTCAGGGCAATATGTCAATTGGCGAAAACGTATATTACGGCGGCTTGCTCAGATTTGATTTAACGCCCAAGCCGTCATACGTCGCGCTTGACAATTTCATCAACAAAAAATATCACACCGAGTTAAATTCAACCTTAAACAGCGAGGGACGTGTCGCGTTTAGAGGCTTTTACGGCGATTATGAAATCGAAATTTCTCTCGATGAAAAAACGGTTAAAAGGTCGTTTACACTTTCAAAAAACAAAGAAAAAAGCATAACTATATCTATTTAATAAGAGGCTCTATTGCAAGGACCATATAAGAAAGCAGAATTTCGGTGGCGAAATTCTGCTTTTTTGTATAATTTATTCTTTTTTAATCAAAGTACTGTCTGAAAATGTTTCCTGCGCTTATCATCACGTCGCCAACCCTGTTGCCGTCATTGTCGCTACCCTCGTTTATTGTGTAGCTTGGCTCTGCCGACATAATTATATCGTTTATTTCAAGAGCGGCGCTTTCGTATTTTGGAGAAACGTATTTCATTGTGCGCTCTCCTCTTTGTCCTTCGGTGCTAACTCAACTACGTCATTATATGAAGCGAGGTAGTATTTGCCATTTGTCGGCTCATCAATTTGAAGGTAGCTATACTTAAC
>JBGVIN010000078.1:0-21935 GCA_045123255.1 Eubacteriales bacterium | reverse complement strand
AAAAACAGACACAAAAAAATGAAGAGAACTTGCAATTTTTGCAAGTTCTCAACAATATACCGCTTTGAAATCAATATATATTATGGTTTTAGACGAGAATGTGTCTGTTTTTGTTCTGTGCTTATTGCAACAGCCCCTTTTTTTACTTATAGTTTATGGTTGACATATACTCAATGGATTTCTGCATACACTCCATAGGTGTAAGTCCCATTGAGGGGCTATCCATTTCGGCAACCACCCAGTCAGCTCCTGCATCGCGTGCGGCATCAACTATTGACTGAATGTTTTGTACGCCATAGCCAAGAGGTCTAAATTCAAAGGTGGATTTAACCTCTTTTTTCTCGCTCTCAATGCCGATAAGCTCATACATATTCTCGTTTTTAGAGCCGAAAAAGTCCTTTAAGTGAACTATTGGCGCGCGGCCTGTGTACTTACGAACGTATTCGCTTGGGTTTTCACCGCCAACGTTTACCCAACAGGTGTCAAGCTCTGTTTGGAGCAAATCGCTTGAAATTTCGTTGTAAAGCGCATCCAAAACGTACTCGCCGCTCTCGGTTTTTTCAAACTCAAAATCGTGGTTGTGGTAAAGGAGCAAAATTCCGTTTTGACGGCACACCTCACCGATCTTTTTCATATCCTCAAGGAGCTGTGGGTACTTTTCCGTGCCGTAGCGAAGATCCTCGGGCAAATAAGGAATAACCATAAATTTTACGCCGAGTGTTTTATATGTATTTACCGCCTTATCAACGTCGGGAATGATGTCCTGATATGCAACATGCGCAGAAATCGGAACTAAGCCAAGCTTTTCGCACTCTTGTTTTATTTCGCTCGCATCCTTGCCGTAAAGACCTGCGAATTCGCATCCGTCATAGCCCATTTCCTTCACTCTTTTGAGTGTAGCAAAAAGGTCCTTTTCCATCTCATCTCTTACCGAATAAAGCTGAATTGCTAATTTCATACCGTATCTCCTTAATATATCTCAACAAATTTTTTAATAATTTCAATTGATTGCTTTGATGCCAAGGGTGCAAAGGTCATATAATCCATTTCCGCGCCCTCACCGTCGGAAATTGCGCGCAAAATCGCAAATTTGGTGTTGTTTACATAGCAAACCTGTCCAATAGCCGCGCCCTCCATTTCGCAAGCACGTGCGCCGAAGCGTTCTTTTATTATCGCCTTGTCACTGCTTTGAGCGATAAACTTGTCCCCTGAGGCAACTGTTCCGCTATGACACCTATAACCAAGGGACTGACAAGCACTTGCAAGTGACTTTGCAGCTTCCTTATCTGCATCAATATAAATAACGTTAATGCCAGAAATTAAGCCGTATGGGTCGCCTATTGCGCTTGTGTCCATATCGTGTTGAACAACCTTATCGGCAATTACAACGTCCAAAACGCTAACTCCGCCGCCAAGCGAGCCTGCAACACCCGTATTTACAATAACGTCGGGGTGAAATTCCAAAATCATCGTCTGTGCGCACATCGCGGCAAACACCTTGCCTATTCCGCATTTTGCAACTACCGCGCACGCGTTTCCAAGCGTACCCTTATAAAAGGTAATTCCGCTTATTTCCTTCTTTATAACCTCGCTCATTGAGGAAACAATTCCGTCAACCTCAATGTCCATAGCACCGATAATACCGATTAGCTTACTCATACTTGAAGGTCACCACCTTTGAATTTAATATATCAAGGTATCTTTTCGCTTCAAGCTGTGCGGCACTTAAATTTAAGTTTCTGAAGTTTCCGCACTCCTTAGCCGTATTTCCAAAAATCTCACCCGTATGGTTGATTATTTTTTCTAAAACGTCCTTAACTAATTCGAGCGTTTCCTCATTCGTTACGTCGCGCATTAAGAGGTAAAAGCCCGTTTGACAGCCCATAGGGCCGAAATAAATGGTTTTTTCGCCCAAAGACGAGTTTCTTACGTAGGTTGCGAACATATGCTCAAGGGAGTGCATTGTAAGGTTGTCAATGTAGTCCCCCATATTCGGCTTTCTCATTCGCATATCGTAGGTTATAATATCTCCGTCAATTCTCGACACGTAAATACCCTCAGTAATTTTATCGTGGTCAACGGAAAAGCTTGCAATTTTTCTCATATTTTTAAGTGCCACCGAGCGTGGCTCTCCCAATTTATATTATTTTCCCAAAAGAAAATTGTAGGTTCTTTCGTATTCTTCTCTGATTTTTTCACAGTCTGCCATATTTGGATTTTTCTTTTTAATTGCGCGAAGAATAATGTTTTTCGGTGTGTCCTCAGGGTCGATAAGCTCAAGGGCGCATACTGAATAGCCCTCGCTCTCAAGCTTCATCAAGCGCAAGGAATCCGTGAGTGCATCGCACATTTTTTGGCGTAGCATTGAGTGCTTAGCAACAAAATCAAGCGTTTTACAGTTTAAGGTGTGGTTAAGCTCGTGGTGACAGCACGGAGTTGACAAAATCACGTCTGCGCCGTTCTTGCTTGCCTTGTTTAGAACAATATCCGTTGCAATATCGCACGCGTGGAGCGAAATAACAAGGTGCGGCTTCAGCTTCATTTCGTAAGCGTTAATGTCCGCACAGACAAGCTCCATTTTATCAAAGCCGAGGCGCGACGCAGTTTCCTTGCAATATTCAATTACGTCGGATTTTAAGTCAACGCAAACCATATTCACGTCCATTTTAAGCACGTTTTTGAAATAATGGTAAACCGCGAAGCTAAGATAGCTTTTACCGCAGCAAAGGTCGTAAATATTTATTTCGTCGCTTGGCAGCTTGTCCTTGACCGCCTCAATATGCTCGATAAATTTATTGATTTGGCGGAATTTTGACTGCATTTTGTCACGAATTCTGCCGCTTTCGTCGCTAATTCCAAGCTTTTTTAGAAAGTCCTCGTCACCGCTTAAAATATAGCTCTTTTTCTTGTTGTTTTTCTCCGCTTTTACGGTTTCGTGCGCGCCTAAATCAAGCTTCGATATAATTTTTTGCGCGCCAATGAGTGACTCCTTGCCGCCCTTTGAGCGCATAAACTGTGCATCGCCCGCTGTTGTAACAACGTTTATTTGCGAGTAGCCTGAGATTATTTTCAAAAGCTCGCTATCAAAATTTTCGCGCACGTTGTAGTGATACGCCTTATTATCAGAGGAAAACGTTTCCTTTTGAAGCGAAAGCTTACCCGAAATTTCCTTCGGGGTAATAACGCTTTTAATTTCGTCCACCGCATCAGGCTTAGATAAAATTACCTTTTTAAGCGCTTTTTTGTTAAACGCAAGCAAAATAAGGTCTGAAAGCTCACTTAGCTTTTCACTCTTGACCGTTTTCATTAGCTCCCCCTCCTGCCTGCTTTTTATTTTTTCCTATCTTAATTTTCGGCTCGTCGTGGTTGAAAATGCGCGCAATATTCTCTCTGTGCAAAAATACAACTAACATGGAAAGAAGAAGCGCGGCTATTATTTCAAGTCCAAATCCGCTCGTCATTGAAAGAATAAACGGATATACGATAACGGTCATAACCGAAGCAAACGAAACCATCTTGAAGCCGAAAAGAAGCACTAAATATATCACTAAAAGTATTAAGAAGCATACAGGTGATGTGATAAGCACGAAAGCGGAAAGACAAGCAATGCCCTTGCCGCCTCTGAACTTAAAATAAACGGGAAAGGCGTGTCCAATAACACAGAAAAGTCCTGCCACGAAGGCACCGTGAGTGCCAAGAAGCATAATTCCGATAGACGTTGCCAAAACTGATTTTAGTGCATCGCACGAAAAGGTTAAAACCGCCGCCTTCATACCGAAAACGCGCGACATATTAGTTGCGCCCGCGTTACCGCTGCAATAATTTCTTACGTCCTTGCCCTTCGCCTTTGAAATGATAACACCGAAGCTAACGCTTCCTATCAAATAAGCAACTATGGCAATTCCAACCAAAATTAAAATATATGGCGTTAATTTATCACTTACGAACACGTCAACGCTTTTCTCTGCTTCCTCACTGTAAACGCTTTGAAAAAAGATATCCTTAAAAAAACCGAATCTAAAAATATCTAAAAATTTCATATTCTCGTTTCGTCCCCTTCACCGCGCTGTCTTATGACAAGCTTAATCGGTGTACCCTTGAAGCCAAAGGTATCGCGCAGACAGTTTTCAATATATCTTTGATACGAGAAATGGAAAAGCGGCGCACTGTTGCAGAAAAGCACAAAGGTTGGCGGCGCAACGCTTGCCTGTGTCATATAGTAAACCTTTAAGCGTCTGCCCTTGTCCGACGGTGGCTGAACTCTCGTTATTGCGTCGTTCAAAACGTCGTTTAGCATACCTGTTGAAATTCTGAGCTTAGACTGATTAAATACGTAGTTTATTTGCTCAAAAAGCTTCACAACTCTTTGTCCTGTAAGCGCGGAAACGTACATAATAGGCGCGTAGGTGAGGTATGAGAGCGCGTGATAAACCTTTTTTGAATATTCAACCGTGTTTTTCTCGTCTGCCTCGGGTAAATCCCATTTATTTACGACGATAATAACCGCCTTGCCTGCCTCGTGGGCAATTCCCGCAATTTTTTCGTCCTGCTCGGTAACACCCTCGGTAGCGTCGATAACAAGGAGACAAACGTCTGCCCTTTCAACCGCCATATGAGCGCGAAGCACGCTGTATTTTTCAATTTTATCGTCAATCTTGCTTTGACGTCTGATACCCGCGGTATCGATAAGATTATACTTGCCGTACTCGTTTTCAAATCGAGTATCAATTGCATCTCTTGTCGTGCCTGCCATTGAGGAAACAATAAGACGGTCTGTGCCGAGGATTTTGTTAATAAGCGAGGACTTGCCCGCATTCGGCTTACCGATAACGCAAACGTTGATTACGTCCTCGTCCTCCTCTTCCTCCTCCACCTCGGGAATTTGAGAAAGCACCGCCTCTAAAAGGTCGCCCGTGCCCGAGCCGTGAATTGATGAAACGGCAACGGGGTCAATATCAAAGCCAAGCTCGTAAAATTCATAGTAGGTCGGGTCAACCACACCAACCTTGTCCGCCTTGTTAACGCAAACAACGACGGGCTTTCCGCTCTTTTTGAGCATCAAAGCAATCTCGCGGTCGTCTGCCACAAGTCCCGTGTTAATATCGCACATAAAGATGATAGCGTCCGCGGTTTCAATTGCAATTTCCGCCTGCTCTCTCATCTTTTGAAGGATCATACTGTCGGTTTTCGGCTCAATTCCACCCGTGTCAATAAGCACGAATTTTCTTGCGCACCATTCTCCCTCAGCATAAATTCTGTCGCGTGTAACGCCCGGTGTGTCCTCAACTATTGAAAGACGCTCACCGATTATTTTATTAAAAAGTGTACTTTTTCCGACGTTTGGTCGTCCAACTATCGCTATTACCGGCTTAGCCATTTTGTTTCCTCCTGTTTGTCGTCTTATTTATAAGCATCCGAGCATGCCCTCAACAAGGTCTGCTCCGTTTTGATCAATTGGTGTGATTTTAACTCCCAAATCTTGCTCCGCCTCGTCAAGTGAGGTGCCACAAAGGAATAAATCCCCCTCGCTCCTTAACATGCTCCTTGATATTAAAAGCTCGTTTCCAAGCTCTTTTCCCTTTAATTGATTTATTAAATCCTTGCCTGTTATAAGTCCTGACACGGTTATAGTATGACCGAAAAAGTCATTTTGAATTTTATATACCGTGCATCTTATATTCTTGCATTTTTCCATAACCTTATTTGCAACGCTTGAAATTAAATCATATGCGCTTTCACCCGTGGCAATACTGATATCGCGCTTGATTTTAGTTTCCTTTTTAGTAAGCGATTTAATAAGAATATCCGCCTCACACTCAAAGGAGCGTATCATACCGACACCGTTATCAAGCTGACTGTAATCCTCGTAGTATTCGTCGCTCGGTAATTCCCTTTCGGCGGTAAGATAAAATTCGTCCGATGCAAAGAAAATATTTTTGCCAAATTCCTTGGCGTATTTTTCATTGGTTTTTTCAACCAAGTCAATAACTCCGCTTGCAGACGATTTGTCGTACGGCTTTAAGGGGTAAAGACCTTCTCTAAATTTCGTAATGCCCGACGGCACAACCGCCACGCTTGAAAGTGACGGATATAGCCTTGCTAAATCATTAAGCGACTTAGACAGCTCCTCGCCGTCGTTAATATCTCGGCAAGCAACAATCTGCGCGTTTATTTTAATTCCGTGTGCGGCAAGCTCTTCTAGATATGCAAGTGAATTTCCTGCGCGCTTATTATGCATCATTTGGCATCTTAGCTCAGGGTTTGTCGTATGCACCGAAACGTTTATCGGAGAAATATGCATTTTAATAATCCTTGCAATATCCTCGTTTTTTAGGTTGGTAAGCGTAATATAGTTTCCGTGCAAAAACGAAAGGCGCGAGTCGTCATCCTTGAAATATAAGGTATCGCGCAAGCCCTTTGGAAGCTGATCGATAAAGCAAAAAATGCACTTGTTTTGGCACGAATGCTTTTTATCCATCAAGGGAGTTTCAAATTCAAGCCCCAAGTCCTCGTATTCGTCCTTTTCAATGTCGAAAAGAATTTTTTCGCCGCCTCGCTCAATTTCGACGGTGATTTCCTCATCCATTAAATAAAATCTGTAATCCAAAACGTCATTTATAGGATTACCGTTTATGCTAATCAAGGAGTCACCGCTATTTATGCCAAGCTCGTATGCAATCGAGCCGTTTATTATATCCGTAATTTTTACCATTTTTTCTCCATTTCCATTTGGCACGTCACGCTAAAAGCACAAAATACTGCAATTATATATTATACACTATATTATAGGAAAAATCAACCTTCGCCGAGTAAATATTTATTTATTTTTTCAAGGCTTGATTTTTCAATTCTCGACACGTACGAGCGCGATATTCCAAGCTTCTTTGCCACCTCTCTTTGCGTGTACGCCTCGGTGTTGCCAAGCCCATATCGCATAATCAAAATTTCCTTTTCACGCATATCAAGGTTGTCACGAATATAGCAAAGCGCCTTGTTAATCATCATTTTTTTGTCAAGGTCGTCAGCAATTGTGTCCTCTGTGCTGATAATATCAAGGTAAGTCAGCGGATTGCCGTCCTTGTCAACGTCAATGGTATCGTTTAATGAAACCTCACATCCGAGCTTTTTTTGCGAGCGAAAAAGCATCAAAATTTCGTTTTGAATACATTTTGCGGCGTACGTTGCAAATCGCGTGCCGTTTGAATCGTTAAAGGAATCGATAGCCTTAACAAGACCTATCGAGCCGACGGAAATTAAATCGTCCGTATTTTTGCTTGTCAAATAGTATTTGCGTACAACGTGTGCAACTAAGCGCAAATTATGCTCAATCAGCTTCTCTCTTGCCTTTTCGTCACCCTTTTTGTGAAGCTCAAAAAGGCGCGCCTCCTCCTCGCGTGAAAGCGCAGGCGGAAATCTCTCTGCCTCCTCAACGCCCAAAATCATAAATGCGATATGAATTAAATACGAAAAAATACCCATAAAATCACCTCGCTTAATTCTATTTTTCAAATTCCGCCAAATTGCTTGTCAGAGGAAAATTTTAGGCAGAATTTTTTTGCATATTAAGAATTGAAATGAGAAAAATATATATGAACTTTATGTTCAAAAAAAGCGGAGGATTTACTATGGTAATAATAGATAGAATCGCTCTTTCTCTTCTTATCATCGGCGGTATAAACTGGGGTAGCGTGGGTCTTTTCAGCTTCGATATCGTCGGTTGGATTTTCGGCGGCACGGACTCAATAGGTGCAAGAATTGTTTTTGTTGCCGTTGCTCTTTGCGCCCTTTGGTGCATATCGCTTCTCTTTAGAGAACGAAACGAGATTGAAGACAAAGAAGTTCACCAAAATCTGAACTAAAAAGCAAAAAGGGACTGTCGAAAGCAGTCCCTATTTGTTATTATATATCGATTAACGTGTAAAAATATTGTAGAGGACGGCGTCCTCTCATCCCGTTTTCGTTATTATTTTATTATCGGCATTTTCTTGTAAGCCTCGCTTGGTGCTTCGCCGCTTTTAAGAAGCGAAAGGTATAACGTATCAAGTGCGTAATCGAGTGAAAGTGCTTCCCTTTGCCCCTCGGTTAAGACACGCATATCGGAGTGCTTTGTTATTACCGCAAGAGGCGATTTTTTGGCATTTTTTATAATCTCTCTGCCGCGCTCGTTTGCTCCGAGCAAGCGAGTGTATGAAAGCTCCCTGTCAATTGATTTCACCCCGAATAAGGAGTAAAGCAAAACGCGCATAATCCGCGCACGAGTGTATGATTTCGAGCTAAGCCCGTTCAAAAATTCGTCCGCGTTTTTTGAACTAACCGATGCGTCCTTTATAAGCGCGGCAAGCTCAGGCGTGGAGTCAAACACGCTTGCTAAATCAAGCTGTGAGGTAATTAGTGCGTGGCGGTAAAGAAGCGACTTAAAAGCATATAAATCAAGGATTTCTCCGTCCTTTGCAAGGCTACAATACAGGTCTGAATTTTCCTTTGGCACGGAGATAATTTCCCCGTCCTTGTAGTATTTTTCGCGTATGCCGCCTGCGGACATTATCTCGCCGACACTTACGTCGCTATATCCCTTCCCCGTTCGCTTAATAACGCGCGGCTCAATCTCTGAAGCTGTCGATTTTATCGCCCTTACGTACTCTATTGCCAAAATATCGTTTGAAAGAAGCGCGCCCTTAAATCCAAGGTCAAAAAGCGCTTTTTCTCGCGCGGTGGGATAGCTCACCGTCTTGTCGCTCAGGTGCTTTTTAAGGCAAGCCTCGTACTCTTTTGTATCAAGCGCATCGGCAATTTTATATAGCTCGTCGGTTTGGAGATTTTCCGCACCGAAATATAGGTAGTTACAACCGATTTTTTCAGCAATTTGCACCCCACCGAGCGCAAAAATCTCGGCACAGGAGCTTGAATACGGAAAAGGAAGCTCCAAAACGAGGTCAACACCCATATTTAAGGCACTCTCTGCCCTTTTATGCTTCTCGAAAATAGTTAGCTCACCGCGCTGTGTTGCGTTACCCGACATAATAGCCACTATTTTTACGTCGTGCATTTCTTCTCTTATTTTGTCAATTTGATATTTGTGCCCCAAGTGAAATGGGTTATATTCACAAATAATGCCGACTATTTTTGCCATATTTTCTCCTTTCCCACAAAACTGAAATTTTTTTAATTTAAGTGTTGCAATTGTCAATCTTTTCATATATAATATACTTGAAATTTTATGTTTTGTCAAGAAACAAATTATTTGGAGGATTAAAATGAAGGTTTTAGTTGTAAACGCAGGTAGCTCATCACTCAAATATCAGCTTATGAACACCGAAACAAAGGAAGTTCTCGGCAAGGGTATTTGCGAAAGAATCGGTATGGAAGGAAGCTTGATAGACCACAAGCTCGGCGACGGCTCAAAGAAGATTAAGAAGGAAATTCCAATGCCTAACCACTCAGTAGCTACTGAAATTGTTGTAAATATGCTCACAGACGCTGAATACGGCTGTATTGCAAGCATGGACGAAATCGACGCTATCGGACACAGAGTTGTTCACGGCAGCTCATATTTCTTTGATAGCTGCATTATTAACGACGAGGTTATCGACGTTATCGATAAGTGCAGTGAGTTTGCTCCGCTCCACAACCCTGCTCACATTATGGGTATCAAGGCGTGCCAAAGCGTTATGCCAAGCGTGCCACAGGTTGCGGTTTTCGATACCGCTTTCCACCAGACAATGCCTGCTGAGGCATACACCTATCCGCTTCCTATGTCAATTATTGAAAACGACGGCGTAAGAAGATACGGTATGCACGGCACATCACACAAGTTCGTTTCACAGGAAATGAACAAGATCCTTAACAAGAAGGACTCAAAGATTATCACCTGCCATATCGGTAACGGCTCATCAATTTCAGCTGTAAGAGACGGCAAGTGCCTTGACACAAGCATGGGCTTTACCCCACTTGCAGGTGTTGAAATGGGTACACGTTGCGGCTCTATCGACCCGGCTATCGTGCCTTACATTATGAAGAAGCATAATATCGGCGTTGACGAAATCTCCGATTTCTTAAATAAAAAGTGCGGTCTTCTCGGCGTTACTGAATATTCCTCAGACAGCCGTGATATCGAGGCTGCTATTCTCGGCAACTTCAACGAGGACTTAAAGACCTGCCCAACAACAGACGAGGGCAAAGCAAGAGTTTCAAAGAACTGCAAGCTCGCAGCTGAAATCCTTGCATATCAAGTAAAGCAATATATCGGCTCATATACCGCTGCTATGAACGGTCTTGACGCAGTAGTTTTCACCGCAGGTATGGGCGAAAACAACACAGAGCTTCGTGAAAGAGTTTGCCGTAATATGGAATTCTTCGGTATCGAGCTTGATAACGAAAAGAACGCAAAAACCTTCCGTCAATCAGACATCGTTGAAATCTCAACACCTAACTCTCGCGTTAAGGTTTACGTTCTCCCAACAAACGAAGAGCTTATGATAGCTATGGACACTGAAAGACTTGTTTCTGCTAAATAATTTAACCTATATAAAAAACTGCTAACGCAAATTGCGTTAGCAGTTTTTGTTTATTTACGGCGTTTTTTACAAATTATGTAATATACGCTTTTGTTTGGAAGCGCGTACTTTAATGCTTCTGCCGATTTTCTTTCATGTTCTTTTGCTTCTTTTTCTATTTCTTTATCTATCTTATATTTGATAGTATTCGATATAATTTTTGCAATTATTATAGGTACAACGCAAATCATTAAAACGAAAAAGTGCAAAAAGCAAATTGGAAGGTTAGTTATAAAAATCATTTTATTTTTTTCCTTTCGCTTCTCTCTTTACTCTGTTCCATTCGGGTTCAAGAATTTCTCTTGACAACGAAATCAAAGCTTCGATTTTTTCGGAGGTGATTGTTATGGGGTTGTAAAGGTCAATATCGTTCAAGCGAGATGCGAACACTACGTTGAATTCGTTTCCTCGTTTTCTCACGTCTTGATTCAATCGAGTTAATAGCTTTGCGCGTGCGCGCTCAGCTTTTATTATTTCTTTTTTATAACCCTTGCAATAACATTTTGAATTTTTCAAATAGCACGCCGTGCCTATGAAAATTGAAAACTCTTCACGGAAATTATCTATCCAATTCATTCGATTGCTCGAAACGGTTTGAGCGAACAGTTGGCTATAGTTAAAGCGTAAAACCAAAAACGAGGATACAAAGCCGACAAGAGCACCTATAATCGCACTTAAAATTTCACTCATAAAGTATATTCCCCTTTCCTTTATTTTTCACACAGGCAGGTTGTTGGTCTGCCTATGTGTTTTTGATTTTTATTTCAACTGCGTCGCCAATAATAAGCGGTATATTTTGTAAGTGTGGCTGCCGCGATTGATGGGTCATCTAAATCTTGCAAGTACGTTCCTCCAGTAGCTGTCGCGGTCAACGCTATCCACCATCTATTGCTATTAATAAATGTCGCACTTGTAAGCGATTCGCAGCCATGGAACGCAGCTAGACCTATATTGTCCACATTAGCCGGGATAGTTATACTTGTAAGCGATTTGCAATATTTAAATGCTTCATCATATATTGACGATACGCTATCTGGAATATCTATACTTGTAAGTGAACCACAACTAAAGAAGGTATAATCATATATTGCGGTTACACCATCAGGGATGCTCACACTTGTAAGCGAATCGCAGTCATAGAATGCATGATGATATATTGCGGTTACACCATCAGGAATGCTCACACTTGTAAGCGAATCGCAGTCATAGAACGCATAGCTTTCTATACTTGTTACACTATCGGGAATTATAATGTTAGTTAATGTTGAACAGTTATAAAAAGAGCAACTATTAATTCTATTCCCTCCAGTAATCGTAACCTTTTTCAAGGTTGATGGAATATAATAATACTCAGACCTGCCACTAGAATAACAATCTAACGTTTGGCATGTTACCACACCGCCTGTATAGCTTATTGTTCCAAAAATATATCCAAATAGAGTTAACCTGCTTTCACTTGTTGCACTTGCACTTCCGCCAACAAATGGGATAGTTATACTTTCAAGTTTAGAACATCCAGAAAATGCACCTTCTCCTATCAAAGTTACACTATTGGGAACAATAATATCTGTTATAGAAGATTGTCCATTAAATGCTGAACTACTTATTGAAACAACAGGCAACCCACTATGTGTTTCGGGAATTATTACATCGGTATCTATACCGTTGTAACCTATTACTTCATAACCATTCTCACTAGCTGCATATATTATCCCGTCTGTGCCATATTCGTATTTTGCATATAAGCTCGTATTTTGTGCGGTTGTTATTTCTAAAATTGCATTGCCTTCTAAGCTTGAATCAAAGAACCAGCCAACGAACGTATAGTCTTTAAGATATGCTTTAGGATATAACGGCAAATCCTCAACTGTAAATTCAGTTACCGCTGAATCGTTAAGTGTGCCACCGTTTGTTTCATAAGTGATAGTATATTTAACGGCTTCCCATTTTGCATAAAGAGTTATATTACCTGTTGAACCAGTTTCTATTGAAGTAATGCTGTTTTCAAATGTGTTATCAGTAAACCAACCCTTGAAAATATAATGTTCATTTCGTTTAGGAATGGCAAAAGAGGCTATGCTTGAATATACGTTATACTCAGTAGGATTTGAACTATCGTTTTTGCCACCGTTTAATACGTAGTTTATTTCGTAAACGTCCATTTCCCATACGGCATAAAGCGTGTATGATTCACTTGCACCCATAGTGTAGCTTGCACCGTCTGTATATTCTACGTTTCCGCCCCTTGTTGTCGACCAACCCTTGAAGGTATAGCCCTTCTTTACAAAAGCATTATTTGTAAGAGTTGCAGTTTTGCCGGTAGCTATTGTCATATCAGACATTGAGCCAACTGTTTCACCATTACCATCGAATATAAGTGTATTTTCGTTTGCTTCCCATACTGCGTAGAGAGTGTATGAGTTATTTGTGCCCATAGTATAGCTTGCGCCGTTTTCATATACTACACCGCCATTTGCGCTTGTTGCCCAGCCAATAAATGTATAACCTGCTTTTACAAATTTGTTATTTGAAAGATTTACTGTTTCATCGGTTGGAATCGTCATATTCGACATATTGCCAAGACCGCTGTTTGCATTGAAAACAAGGGTGTTTTCATTAGCTTCCCATATTGCATACAAGGTATATGAGGAATTTGTACCCATAGTATAGCTTGCACCGTTTGTGTAAACGACACTGCCGTCCTTGGTTGTTGACCAACCTATAAAGTGGTAGCCCGTTTTTGTATATAAGTTGTTTGTAAGGGCTGCTGTGCTATCGGTTGCAACGGTCATATTTACCATTGAGCCACCTGTTGCGCCGTTGCCATTAAATACAATAGTATTTTTGTTTGCTTCCCATACTGCATAAAGTGTGGCAACGCTTTCAGTACCCATTGTGTACGCGGAGCCGTTTTGATATTCAACACTTCCGTTCTTTGTGTTTGACCAGCCCTTAAAGGTGTAGCCTGTTTTTGCAAACTTATTGTTAATAAGAATATCGGTATTGTCGGTTGCAATAATCATATCGGACATTGAGCCGCTTGTAGCTCCATTGCCGTCAAATACAAGGGTGTTTTCCTTTGCTTCCCATACGGCATAAAGAGTATATTGTATGCTTGTGCCCATTGTGTAGCTTGCGCCGTCGGTATATTTTACACTACCGCTTGCACTTGTTGACCAACCCTTAAAGGTATAGTCGTCTCTTACAAAGCCATTAGCAGTAAGCACCGCAGTATCATCAGTAGCAATTGTCATACTTGGTGTAGTACCACTTGTTGCACCGTTACCGTTGAAAACAAGAGTATTTTCGTTTGCACGCCATACTGCATAGAGGGTATATGTGCTATCTGCACCCATAGTATAGCTTGCACCGTTAGAATACTTAATACTTCCGTCCTTGGTAGTTGACCAACCTCTGAATGTATATCCGGCTCTTACAAAGCCGTTTGAATTAAGTTTAGCCGTGCTATCTGTTGCAACGGTCATACTTTGTGTAGAGCCACCTGTTGCGCCATTGCCATTAAAGATAATTGTATTTAGATTTGCTTCCCATACGGCATAGAGCGTATAAACGCTATCTGTGTCCATTGTGTAGCTTGTTCCGTTTTTGTACGTAACTGCACCGTTTGCAGTTGTTGACCATCCCTTAAAGGTGTAGCCGGTCTTTGCAAATTTATTGCTTGACAAGGTTACGGTTTCATCAGTTTTTACGGTCATACTTGACATTGAACCGCTTGTCGCACCGTTACCATTGAAAATAATCATGTTTTCATTTGCTTGCCATACTGCATATAGAGTGTATGTGCTATTTGTGCCCATAGTATAGCTTGCTCCGTTTGCGTAAACAACGTTACCATTTGCACTTGTTGACCAACCGATAAACGTATATCCATTTCTTATAAATGAGTTGTTTGGAATTGAAACAGTTTCACCTGTTGCAATTTCCATGCTTGACATAGAGCCACTTGTAGCTCCGTTGCCGTTGAACATAAGTCCGTTGATGTTCTTTTGCCATACTGCGTAGAGAGTGTACGTGCTTTCTGTACCCATTACATATCCTGCACAGCTAGCATACTTAACACTGCCGTCTTTGGTAGTCGCCCAACCCACAAAGGTATAGCCGTCTCTTGTGAAAGCGTTTGATTTTAAGGTAGCCGTGCTGTCAGTTGCAATAGTCATATTTGACATTGAGCCACTACCACCATTTGCATTAAACACAAGTGTGTTTTTATTAGCTTCCCATACTGCGTAGAGTGTATATGAGCTATTTGTACCCATAGTGTAGCTTGCCCCGTCTGAATATACAACACTTCCACCCTTAGAGGTTGCCCAACCCTTGAAGGTATAGCCAGCTTTTGAGAAAGCATTGCTTGTCAATTTAGCTGTACTATCAGTTGCAATAGTCATATTTGACATTGAGCCACTACCACCGTTTGCATTGAAAACAAGTGTGTTTTCGTTTGCAGTCCACTTAGCATAGAAAGTTTTGTTTCCTGTTGTGCCAAGAGAAATGCCTGTTACCTTGTTGCTAAATGTGCTATCACTATACCAGCCAGCAAAGGTGTAACCTGTTTTTGTTGGAGCTTTAAAAGAAAATTCTTGTTCTACTGTATAGGTAGTTGGATTTGTGTTATTTGTTCCACCGTTAAGCACATATGTAATATCATATGTATTAACCTGCCATACTGCATAAAGGGTATATGTGCTATTTGTACCCATAGTATAGCTAGCACCGTTTGTATAAACAGCATTTCCACTCTTTGATGTTGCCCAACCCTTGAAGGTATAGCCATCTCTTGTGAAAGCGTTGCTTGTCAATTTAGCTTGGCTATCAGTTGCAATGGTCATATTAGACATTGAGCCACTGCCGCCATTGGCATCAAAAACAAGAGTATTTTTGTTAGCTTCCCAAACAGCATAAAGTACATATGTGCTATTTGCGCCCATAGTGTAGCTTGCACCATCTGCATAAGCAACACTACCGCCATTGGTTGTAGCCCAACCCTTAAAGGTGTAGCCGTCCTTTGTAAAGGTGTTCTCTGGCAAGGTATCTGTTACTCCTGTTGCAAGTTCAAGACTTGACATTGTTCCCTTACCGCCATTTGCATTGAATATAACGCCATTTATGTTAACCTGCCATACTGCATATAGAGTGTATGTTGAATTTGCGCCCATGGTATAGCTTGCGCCATCGGTATAATCAACACTACCACTTGCTGAAGATGACCAGCCCATAAATGTATAGCCAGCTCTCTCAAAGGAGTTGCTTGTTAATTTAACTTGGCTATCCGTTGAGATTGTCATATTAGACATTGAGCCGTTTCCGCCATTTGCATTAAAAACAAGTGTATTCTTGTTTGCTTCCCAAACGGCATATAATGTGTAGCTTTCCTCTGTGCCCATTGTATAGCTTGCTTCGTCAGCATATGCAACAGCACCGTTTGAAGATGTAGCCCAACCCTTGAATGTGTAACCGTCTTTTACAAAAACGTTAGCAGTTAAATTTGCTGTGCTATTGGTTGCAAGAGTCATATTGAGCATTGAGCCACTTCCGCTATTGGCATTAAATACGATAGTATTCTCGTTTGCATTCCATTTAGCATAGAATGTTTTTGCGTCACCCTCACCAAGAGAAATTTCGCTTGATTGGTCTTCAAAGTCTTCGTCGATAAACCAACCAGCAAATGTATAACCAGCTTTGGTAGGTGCTTTTAATTCAATGCTAATTTCTGTATTATATGTATTGGGGTTTTCTGCATTATTTGTGCCACCGTTTAATTCATAGGTGATATTATATGTAATAGGTGTCCACTTTGCATAGAATGTCTTATTACCATATGAGCCCTCTGCAATTTTAGCAGTTGCGTTACCTGTAAAATCATCACTTTCGTACCAGCCAGCAAAGGTGTAAAAATCTCTTGCAGGAGCTAAGAGTTCAACACTTTGTTCAATATTGTATTTAAGTGAATTTTCTGCATTATTTACACCGCCGTTTAGATTGTATTCAATCTCATATTCTATTGGAGCAAATTTAGCTTCAAATACAGTATCTACACTTACTTGATATGGGAATGAAACAATTTCACCATCAACAGTCCATCCCTTAAAGTCATAGCCAACCTTTTGCGGATTTGTGGCTGGTGATTCTACGCTTGAAAGCTCCTCTATTGTACCATCTTCGTATGGGGCATTATCAGTTGTGAAAGAATAGTCTTTCATATCAAGTCGGTACAAAACAAGCTCATATCTTGTGAAATCCTCGCCGTTCGGATGATAAACAACGATATATGCTTTGTTTTCACCAATAGACAAGGACATAGATTTTAGCTTGTATTCATTTTCACCCAAAAAGTCCTTATAAAGCTTCCAAGTTGCACCCTCGGTAACCTTGAAAGAATTGCTTAAATCAATCATTTCAGTTGCATTTGAAATGTTTTTATATACTTTTTTCGTGTCAGTATCAAAATCAAAGCCATCTGCTTCTTCAATGATATATTCCGTAGGAACATCAGGTGTAACATCTCCTGTTCCCGTGTCGGTATTGACATCTCCGTTAGTGTCAGTCTCACTGCTTGTGCCCGTATTTGTGTTCGTGCTTGTATCAGTGTTTTGTGGCGTTTCGCCGCAAGAAGCAAAAGCAAGCACGCAGGAAATGAGCAAAGCCAAAATTATTAAAAGCGTTAATTTGTTTTTCATACTATCTCTCCTTTTAGTATCTATATATAGATATTATACTCTTTATATAGACAATTGTCAAGCACAGGAGTATATTCTATACTATAATTGAGGTGATATGATGATTAGCTATGAGCCGCTTTACAAAACAATGAAGGACAAAGGCGTGTCAACCTACAAGCTTGTTAATGATTTTGGAATTAGCCGCAGCTTGCTTGACAGGCTAAAGCACAACAAGCCAATTAGCACAACTACACTTGATTATTTATGCACAATTCTTGAATGCAGAGTTGAGGACATTTTAATATATGCAAAATAAAGGACTACCGCTCTAATGTCGATAGTCCTTTTTGATATTTTCGGTTTGCATTCGGACAACCAATGGTTGCCCCTACTTGAATCAAAGATTCAAATCACGCATTTATGCGTGCATATCATCACACGAATGTGTGCATATCATCAAAGCGTATGCTTTGTATATCATCAACACAAAGTGTTGCATATCATCAACGCTTGTCGTTGTATTAGATAACGCCCTTTTGGAGCATTATATTAGCATAAATAGCCTTCTCGCTTGTGGCGATAATGGCGTACGCCTTTTTTGCCTCGTCGTAGAAGTCAAAGCGGTCTATCGTGCCAACGGTGTTAGCTCCGCGTGGGTCGTGCTTCGAGATAATTTCCTTATATGTGTCCCAGATAGGAGTTTTGGCGTTGTCGCCCTTCATAACCTCCATTAAAATTGCAGGCTTCTCTACGTAGGTATCAAGTGGAAAAAGCTGCAAAATAGCGTCAAGCAGCTCAGGCACGCCGTGTCCGTCACATCTTATCACCTTACAGTTTTTGCCCATTGATTCCGCAGGGAAATTGCCGTCGGCAATAACGATACGGTCGCTGTGTCCCATCTCGCAAAGCACCTTAAGCAGCTCGGGGGACAAAATTTGTGGAATTCCTTTTAACATAGTTTTTCTCCTTCTCGTTTTAGAATTTATTTTATATTTTTTGCATATGAAATCGGAATAACGCTTAAAGCGCCTGCATTTAGTAAAAGCTCGCCCGAGGCAAGCATAGTCGCGCCCGTCGTTATAATATCGTCAACCAAAAGGTACTTTTTCCCCTTCACATCGGCGTCAGAGCGAAGCATATATGACTGCCGCGCATTTTCCAAGCGCTGCTTTTTGTTTAACGTTTTTTGCGCCAAGATGCCCGTATTGACAAAGCATTTTTCCACCCTTACACCAAGATTTTTGGCAAGTGAGTCAGCTAATTTACGCACGTGGTCAAAGCCCTCGCGCCGCTTTGTTATACGCCGTCTTGGAGTATACGTAACTACGTACTCACCGAGGTCAAGTCCGTGCCTTGCTGCAATCATTTTAATGTTTTTCGCCATATACGAGGTCATAAAATTAACAATATCACGGTCATATTCTCTTTTTAGCTTGAAAACCAAGGAATTTACCGCGTTATTTGACGCGCCGTCGTAGAAAACGCACCACGCGGCACCGTAGCTCGATAGCTTCCTTATATTTTGTGGCAAGCAGGTACAGCTTTCCGCGCTATAACCGCATTTGGGACATTTAATATTTATGAAGCTTTCCCATTTTTCACTGCAATCCTTGCAAAACGGAATTTCCTTATCGTAGGAAATCGGCTCCTTGCAAATTAGACATTTTCGTGTCAGGAGCATACGGCAAAAAATTTCACTTAGCTTCATTTTCCAAAAGTCCTTTAAGCAGCGTATTTCGCTCGGTGCGCGTGTTATTATCAATCATTTTATAAAGCGTTTGGGCATCCCCCACCAAAATAACCATTTTTTCTGCTCTCGTTACCGCGGTGTAAATGAGATTTCGCGTTTGAAGCATATAAGGACAGGACTGTGATATAGGAATAATCACTATCGGATATTCGCTACCTTGGCTTTTATGAACCGTGACCGCATACGCAAGCTCCAATTCGTCAAGCTCGCTTGGCTGATATATAACGTCCTTTGAGCCGTAGGAAACTGTAATTTCAGTACCGATTTCCTTTACCCTGCCGATATCGCCGTTATAAATTCCCATACCGAAAATATCTATTCCTGCGCGCTCCTCAACCCACTCGGCACTATAATTGTTCTTCGTTTGCATCACCTTGTCGTCTTGGCGAAGCGTGAGTGTTTGTCCGCGCTTTAGCTCTGACTTTTCATCATTATGAGGGTTTAGACGCTCCTGAAGGGTGAAATTCAAGGCGTTTACCCCTGCTATTCCCTTTTTACTTGGGCAAATAATTTGCACGCCCTCGCGCCCCATTTTGCCGTATCGCTTTGGCAGACGGTTGCCTGCAAGGTCGGCAATATATTCTGGAATTTTCTCATCACTTAACGGAATAAAAAAGAAATCGTCATATTTTTCGCTAAGATCGGGATAAATTCCCTTGTTTATTTTGTGTGCGTTTGTAACAATTCCGCTGTTACCCGCTTGACGGAAAATTTCATTTAAGCAAACGGTTGTAAAAGCACCGCTTGAAATAATATCGTTTAAGACGTTGCCCTCGCCAACTGACAAAAGCTGATCGGTGTCACCAATGAAAATTATGCGCGCACCCGGCTTAATTGCAACTATCAAGGCGTTTGCAAGCTGTACGTCAATCATTGAGGACTCGTCAAGAATAATAACGTCCTCACTTAAAAGGTCGGTTGCGTTTTTGTTAAATTTCGGTGCGTCTGAATATTCACCGCCAACGGTTACTTCAAGCAAGCGATGCACCGTTTTTGCGTCAACCCCTGCCTGCTCGCTCATTCGCTTCGCGGCTCTACCTGTCGGCGCGCATAATGCGTAGCTAAGACCTAAATTATCGAAAATCCTTGTAAGCGCCTTAATTACGGTGGTTTTTCCCGTACCCGGGCCACCCGTTAAGACCGTAACTCCGTTTTTAAGAGATTCAAAAATAGCCTTCTTTTGAAGCTGTGCGTATTTTATACCCTCGTTTTCTTCAAGCCTTGCAACCATAGCATCAAGGTTCGAGTTTTCATAGGAAATTGCCTTTCGGTTGAGTAAATTAAGTCGCTTTGCAATATTTATTTCCGCAAAATAAAGCTCGTTTAACGCAAGGCACTCCACTTGGTTAACTGTAATTTTGGAAACTCCGCGCGGTAGCTCCTCGCCCTCAAAAAACGGTAAAATTTCCGATTTATCCGTTAAAATAAGCTTTGAAACCGCGTCTAAAACCGTGTTTTTTGGCACGTAGGTGTGTCCGTCGCGCGTGGCGTAAACGCCGAGAACGTACTTAATAGATGAGCGAATTCTGTTTTTATCACTCGGCAAAATACCGAAGGAAAACGCAATTTCGTCGGCAAGCTTAAAGCTAACGCCAAAATCTCCGTCACAAAGCGCGTACGGATTTTCCTTCAAAATTCCAAGTGCGTTTTTGCCCCATTTTTTATATATTTTTGCTGATTTATCGGGGGAAATAGCACCGCCCGACTGCTCGCAAATTTGCCTTACGTCAGATTTTTCCTTAAAATCGAAGCTGATGTCGTATGCCTTCTTGCGCGATATTCCGTTTATGCTCACAAGCCAATCGGGGTGATTTTCTATAACGTCAAACGCATCCTCGCCGTATTCGTCCACTATCTTTTTGGCAATTTTCGCGCCAATTCCCTTTATCGCGCCCGAGGAAAGGTATCTTAGAATACTGTTTTTGTTTTTCGGCAGGTATTTTTTGAAGGCTTCAACCTTAAATTGCTTACCGTATTCCTTGCTTGTTATAAAAGAGCCGCTTGCGCTAATGCACTCGCCAACGGAAATATACGGCATAACGCCAACGACAGTTAACCCCTCGCCCGTTTCAAGGCAAACGTCGCACACGCTGTACCACGTTTCGGGGCTTTGGAATATAATTTTTTCAACTGTACCCGAAATATTTATCATTTCAAGCCCCTCCTTAAAAATTAAGCAATTTTACATTTAATTTATTTTATCATATTTCCAATATCTTTTCAACAAAAAATGAGCGATTTCTCGCTCATTTTATAATTTGTAGAGGTAGCGTCACATAACGACACGTTTTTTGTTCTCTTATAAAAGCTCTGCCTTAATTTTGTCAGCCAAATCCGTCTTTTCCCAAGGCAAATCGAGGTCCTCTCTGCCCACGTGGCCGTATGCGGCAATTTGACGGTAAATAGGACGGCGAAGGTCGAATTTTGAAATAATTGCGCTTGGACGGAGGTCAACGTTTTGTGCAACGAACTCTGCAATTTTTTCCTCGTCAACCTTTGCTGTGCCAAATGTGTCAACAAGTACAGAAACAGGCTTTGCAACGCCTATTGCATAAGCAATTTGAACCTCGCACTTATCTGCAACGCCCGCTGCTACGATGTTCTTTGCAACGTATCTTGCAGCGTAGGATGCGCTACGGTCAACCTTTGTCGGGTCCTTACCCGAAAAAGCACCGCCGCCGTGACGTGAGTATCCGCCGTATGTATCAACAATAATCTTTCTGCCGGTTAGACCTGTGTCACCGCAAGGGCCGCCTATTACAAATCTGCCCGTTGGGTTTACGTAAATCTTTGTTTCGTCGTCGATCATATCGTTTGGAACGATAGGAAGAATAACGTGCTTTATAACGTCGCTTCTGATAAGGTCAAGTGAAACGTCTGCGCTATGCTGTGAGGAAACAACAATTGCCTCAATTCTAACAGGCTTGTCGCCGGCGTATTCAACTGTAACCTGTG
>JBGVIN010000077.1:0-2332 GCA_045123255.1 Eubacteriales bacterium | reverse complement strand
CTCTTTCTTTGGTGCAACGTACTTATATGAGCCACCTGACAAAACCTTAACAAGCTTTAATTGTCTTATATCTCTTGAAGCTGTTGCTTGTGTAGCATTATAGCCTGCATTTCTTAATTCGGAAATAAGCTCCTCTTGTGTTTCAATGCTTTTGCTTGAAATAATTTCAAGAATTTTTTCCTGTCTTTTAGATTTCATAACATCCTCGTCAGTTATTTATTACTTTTAATATTTTTTCGTTTGAAAGATTTTCGCCGTGTTTTGAAAAGACGGCTAAATATTCGGTGTTACCGTCGCCACCAAGTATCGGCGATTTAATTAATCCGTTGCAAAGATAGCCAAACGAGCCTGCACAGTCAATAACGCGATCAACGGCTAATTTTCTAAATTTCTTGTCCTTTACAATTCCACCCTTGCCAACTCCGCCCTTACCTACCTCGAACTGTGGCTTTATTAAAGAAATATATATTCCGTCGTTTGCAAGGACTGAAAAGGCACTCGGAATAATCAGTGTTTGCGAGATAAAGGAAACGTCAATTGTTATAACGTCAATCTTGTCAAAAACTACCGCGCTTATATCGTTTCGCGCATTAAAATTCTCAATTGAAATAACGCGCTCATCGTTTCTTAAATCGATATCAAGCTGATTAGAGCCGGAATCAAGCGCATAAACCCTGCAAGCGCCGCGCTTTAATAAGCAATCGGTAAAACCGCCTGTTGATGCGCCGATATCAAGGCAAATTTTATTGTTAACGTCAATTTTAGCATAGTCAAGAATACCCTCGAGCTTCAGTCCCCCGCGCGAAACGTATATGCAATTGTCGGAAATCTCGACACTATGCTCAGATAATTCGTCAACGTCGACCGACGGCTTAGAAACAGCTCTACCGTCGATTAAAACACAACCGCTTTCAATTAAAACCTTTGCTTTTTGACGGCTTTTAACGTATCCATTATTAAATAAATATAAATCTACTCTCATTTTGTTCTTTCAATCATATATTTTGCAAGCTCTACAAGTGAGCAAATCCCGTTTTCAGCGTGATAATACTTTTTAATAGCACATATTGCATCGTTAATAAGCATTTTCATCTCTTTTTCCGCCTCGTCTATGGTCATAAAGCTGAAAACAGTTGTTTTTCCGTTCTTTTGGTCGGAGCCAACAGGCTTGCCAAGCTCCTCTTCACTTGCGGTAACGTCCAAAATATCGTCCTTAATCTGAAAGGCGATACCAACGTTTTCACCCCAAATTTCAAGATCGTTTATTATTTCCTCCCTCGGCTCATCGCAGGCGGCTAAATAACCGAGAATTAAAGCACATTTTATAAGTGCCGCGGTTTTAAGCGAATGCATTTTTTTAAGCTCTTCGCACGATTTAATTTCACCGCCGCTGTTTAAGTCAACCATCTGTCCGCCCGCCATGCCTGCGTGACCTGCATATTTAGCAAGGCAAGACGTTGCCAAGCGCGCGCTTTTGTCACTAACGAATGCGTTATTTGCAACAAGCTCAAACGCATAGGTGAGGAGCGAATCTCCTGCCAAAAGCGCCAAATCCTCGCCGTAAACCTTGTGGCAGGTTGGCTTTCCGCGACGAAAATCGTCGTTATCCATGCACGGTAAATCGTCGTGAATAAGCGAATAGGTTTGTATCATTTCAAGCGCACAGGCATACGGAAGCGCCTTTTCTATATCGCAAGAATGTGAAAAAAGCTTGTAGGACTCTAAAACTATAAAAGGTCTTAACCGTTTTCCGCCTGCGAAAAGACTGTACGACATAATTTCGCTAAGACCGTAGCCGTCCCTGTCAGCCATATATTCCTTTAGCTTGCCCTCAATAATTTTTGTACTTTCTAAAAGCAAGCTATTTAATTCATTTTTCATTTGGAGTAAAATCCTCCTCGGTTAGCTCGCCGTCCTTATTTACAAGGATTTTAACCGAGCTCTCAACGCTTTTAAGCTTCGTTTCGCAAACTCTAATAAGCTTTACGCCCTCTTCATATAATTTAAGTGCCTCGTCAAGTGTAAAATCACCCGATTCAAGCATTGACGCAATCTCGTCTAAGCGCTCCATTGCATCTTCAAATGAAAGCTCCTTCTTTGGCATAATTTCATCCTTCCTTTGATTTTATAACTGCTTTTGCAGTTCCGTTTGCAAATTTTATATCAATTTCACTGTTAATTTCAAGCTCACTTGAATTTTTTATCACCTTTTCACCCTGTGTTACAAACGCAAAGCCGCGCTCAAGTATGTTAAGGGGATTTAGCGCATTGATTTTTGCAACAGTTTCACTGAATTTAGCTCTTCTTTTATAAATAGATGCCTCCAAGGCTC
>JBGVIN010000076.1:0-2314 GCA_045123255.1 Eubacteriales bacterium | reverse complement strand
GAAATTAAGAGCCCTATCCCAGTTATTTTCAAAATTAACGAAATATCCATTTAATCTCCTGATTTTTATACTAAAAATATAATAGTTGTAGCACCTACAAATAACGCCATAGCGCGAAAAACCTTAATTTTATTTGGCAATTCGTATGAAATTTTAGTGTATCTGTCACTGAAATAGCTTAAATAATAGCTTGAAAGGTCAAGCTGCTCCTTTTTGTAGCTCTTTCCGAGCATTGAAAAATACTCGTTTATTCTTTCCTTGTCCTTCCCGAAAATATTTTCCGCACGACGGCTTTTAATTGTTTCATTTATATATTTACATTCAAAATCGGTGAATATTTTATCAATAGGCGTGGAAAAATATTCAATTTGATTTTTTGCGTATTTAATGAAATCAATTATTTCTCCTAAAATAAGTATCTTGTTTTTTAGTGATTTCTCGTAAAAATAAGCACAGCTGACACAGGAAATTAAAATTAAAAGACAACCGAAAATTTTCATATCTCATTTATAATTTGGTTTGCTTCAAGAGAGAACTTATATCGCCCCTCGCCACTTTTCCTTTGTACTCCTACGTAATAATCAAACGTGCGAGAAGAAATCAACGTCTTTAGAATTTCCTTTCGCATTAGCTCCTCGTATGAGCCTGCGTGCGTTGTTGCAATAAGCTTAACGCCCGAGTGAGTTGCTTTCCTTATAGCCTCTGCGTCATCTTCGTTTGAAATTTCGTCGCAAATTATAAGCTCAGGGGTCATACTTCTTGTTGCAAGCTCAATTCCAAGCCCCTTTGGATAGCCTGAAAAAACGTCACAGGTTAGGTTTTTCATAAACGGAACGATAATTTCGTTACGGCTATCAATTACGCTAAAGCGCACCATAGAGGCATCGGAGCTGAGCTTGCAAATGAGATCGCGTAAGATAGACGTTTTGCCAACGCCCGGCAAGGAATATATCAAAATTGATGAATTATAAAGGTTACTTTTTAACAAGGAATAAACGTAGCTTGACGCGTTATATATCCTTTGGGGAATTCTTATATTTATCGAGGAAATATCCTTTACGCTAATAATTTCGCCGTTTTCTAAGACTGCGTTTCCACAAATTCCCGCGCGCACGCCGCAACCGAGTGGGACGTATCCCTCCTTAATAGTGTCTGAATATGCATAAAGTGAGCCTCTGCATATATATTCAAAAATTTCCTCAATATCGCTATCGTTTACGAATATATCGGTTTTGTGTGATTTGGAATCGGCAATCAGATATACGCTTGAATTTCTTTTTATTCTTAATTCGTTTATATGTAAAAAGCTGCTCCTTGTGCAAAAATCTTTGATTAATGCACGTATTTTCATCGGTAATCTGTCAAGCACGTATAAAAAAACTGAATCTGCCTCTTTGTTTTCAACTATTAATAGCTTCATTTAGACTCCTTAACTTGTCCTTTGTTAAAGTATATTCTAAAAAAATAAAAAAAGAACGAGTTTTTATTTAACTCGTTCAAATATTGAAAATTTTATATTTTGTGGTATAATATTACTGTAAGGCTTCACTTGGCATAGAGAAGGTATGCAAAAATCCGCGCGAATCGCTTGAGCAAATATCTCCGCCGATCACTTTACCGCGAAACGTCAATACGTTTGCAAATACCGTTCCGCTGTAATTTGGGTAGTTTGTCACCTCAAGGGTGTAGCGAGTTACCGTTTTTTTACCGTATTTTGATAAATCAAGTCCCTGTTGCTTTTGCAGCTCGTTATATTGGCTCATTATTTTATCAAATTCCTTTGGTATTGTCACCTCGCATTCCGTCAAGGTTGCTTCGTTTGTTGTCCAACCGTATTGCGAGAGAAATTTTTGTGCATCTTTTGCGTTTCTTACGTTATTAAAGGAAATATTTTCGTTCATTGCTGCTATTTCCTGTGTAGTGCTTACTCTTGCTGTTGGTATGAAAATTATCAAGGCTGCAAGAGTTAATAGAGAAACACCTACTATACCAAAGAATTTTACCGTTGATGCTTTAAGAGAATAAATAAACATTTTAAGCTCCTTTTTCCTTTACTTACTAAAATCTATTAACGGTAGCTTAAAAATATACCTAAAGGAATTAAAAATGATATTAGTTGTTGATGATAATCACGAAAGAAGAAAAAACACCGTCACTTGGCTAAGAGTCAAGGGATATATGGCTACAGGAATTAAGTATGACGACCTTTCCTTTTATACAAAGCCGTTTATGACGGTTTATATAAATCCGCTCGCTTCCTTTGTATCCTCGCTTACTTATACAGATGATACTGTTAGCGTTATTATTACTGACA